>JBKHDA010000001.1:0-94962 GCA_046541575.1 Halanaerobium sp.
AAAAATTTAACTGCAAAACAAATAATGGGTTTTTTATTAGTCAATTATAGGTTTTCACGAAATTTAGTTCATGAAGATTATAGTTATATGAAATTCCAAATAATTGAATTGAGGTGAAAATGTGATTTATGATAGTCTTTTAGGTGGATTAATTGGATCAATCATTACAATTATAGCAACTAAAATATTTGATATGATTAAAATGAATTTTGAACACAAAAATAATTTAAAAAGAATTTATTTTGAAAAGAAAATTAATGCTGCTGAATTAGCTGTAGCTAAATTTTATTCCATATCAAGCAATATCAAGGGTATGTCTACTTTGTTTGAAATAGCTTCTGAAAATAATTTAGAATTTCTTGATAGTCAAATTTTTCAACATAGTTTTAAAAATCTTTCTGAAGAAATAAGTAAGCTAGACGATGTTACTAATAGTCTTACTAATTCTATTTTTCTTTACATAGATATTGACGACAATTCTGCAAAAAAATTAAAAGAGTTAATAAATCTTTTTGCAAAATTAAAATCTCTTAGAGAAATGATTTTTATTAATAACAAAGATCTTTTAGAAAAGGGAGAATTGTCAACTGAAGAAAAACAAAGACTAAATAAATACCTTGAGAACTATAAATTAACTTTAAATAAAATAATTAATACTTTTGATGATATCCAAAATCAATTTGATTTAATGCTTAAAAATATTAGGTCTGAATATGAAGACTATATGTAATTATTTGGAACTTCATATAACATGGGATTGGCGTCATGCCTTCTGTCATAAAGCTTGTAATTTAAATAATCACGGATATGGAAAAGCAAGCTTTACGCCAGTTCCTGCGGAACCAGGCACGAACGCAAATCCCAGGAACGTTATACGCAATTCAAAAAATTTATAAATATTTTCTAATAGGAGATTAATATGAATAAAAAAATTAAAGTGCCTTCATTTTTACATGAATTACATGGGGAAAACCCTACAGTATTTGACTTAATTCTAACTTATAGTATTGCGCTGTTGGTAACTAGTTTTATTGAGCATGTTATTTGTTAATATAATTTCTAGTTATGAAAAACAAAGAACTATCGCACCATTTTTATTTAGTATAGTAGCATTAATGCTAATTGTAGTTTTTAGTATAAACAGTATAATTGTCAATTTAATGCTATTGCTGTATGCGATTAAATTAATTATGGCTTTTGCAGTAAGATGGGAATAAAACGATGAGTTTAATTTAAGGAGGTAAATATGGAATCAACTACTTTATTAACAAGCATTATATTATTCACAAATGTTACTTTACTATCTATATTAGTTCCTGGTGGTCCCATAGAAAATAGAGATTTCAAAAATCTTAAAGGGAGTATTTTTTGGGGTTTTAACATATTCTTAGTAACATTAGGAATTACATCTTTGATAATATCTTACTTTATACTTTTCCAAGAAAAATGGTCATTTCAAGTCTCATTTTTATTGGGGGTATTATATCTTTTGGTATATGCCCTAGATTTATCAAAAGTATTTCCTAAGTCAAATACAAAAATGTCAAATACTTTAATGCTGATTGAAATAATTAATTCTATGCTTGCTATTTTATTAATAATATTATCTTTTTTTAGCATTAATATGTATTATTAAATTTTTTGAACTCAAGCCACGCTGCGCTTTTCTCCTTTCAGTCGTCGGGGCGTATAACAGCAGACCGGATATTGGTCAATAATTCTTTGGAGGATGGTGATTGCACCTTTGGCATCTCGGTGTTTTGAGAGATGCTGAGCAATGATAAAGTCATTTAGGAGGGTTGAGATGAAAACAAAAGTGTTTTTAAGAGAAGAGCAAAGATTTAAAGAAGTTGATATTGCTGAGCCTGTTAAAGCGAAGATAAATGATAAATTTTTAAATAAGTGGGAAGGCATAGTTAATATAATAGCAAATATTATCGGAGTTGCTGCTGCCTTAATAATGAAAATAAATCCTGAATCGATGGAGGTAGTGCTAAAAAGTCAAAATGAGGATAATTCCTATATAGCTGGAGGCAGTTATTCTTTAGGTCATGGTTTATACTCTGAAACGGTGATTGCTAAAAACAAAGAACTTCACATTAAAAATGCCCTAGAAGATGAAGTCTGGAAGGACAATCCAGATATTGATTTAAATTTGATTTCCTATTATGGATTACCTCTTAACTGGCCAGATGGAAAAACTTTTGGTACAATTTGCATTCTTGATGATAAAAGTATGGACTTAAATCAAGATAGTAAACAATTAATGAAAGAATTTAAAAATGTTATTAAAGATGATTTAAACCAGTTAATTGAACAAAAAAAGGTAAAAGAAAAAAACGATAAAATTTCTGAGCAGAAAGATAAATTGAAGTGGATTATTGAAGCAGCAGAAGCAGGAACCTGGGAATTGAATCTTCAAACAGGAGAAATAATTTGCAATCAAAATTGGGCAGAAATGTTAGGTTATGAATTAGAAGAACTTGAGCCAACAACTATTAAAACCTGGAAAAATTTAGTTCATCTCGATGATTTAAAAAAAGCGGAAAAGAATTTAGAAAAACATTTAAATGGTGAAACAGACTTCTACAGTGTTGAAACAAGAATGAAACATAAAGATGGGCACTGGGTCTGGATTCTTGTGAGGGGTAAAGTTATTTCCCGGACAGATGATGGCCAACCTCATAAAATGGTTGGAATGGATCTTGATATTTCAAAACAAAAAAAACAGGAGCAGATTATAAAAGAACTTCATAAGGTAGTTCTTGAGTTTCAAAATCTTGCTAATGGAAAAGAAATCTGTCAGCAAACTATTAAAGCAGCAGGAGAAATATTAGAT
This sequence comes from Halanaerobium sp., assembly GCA_046541575.1. Taxonomy (GTDB): domain Bacteria; phylum Bacillota; class Halanaerobiia; order Halanaerobiales; family Halanaerobiaceae; genus Halanaerobium. The sequence continues at coordinate 2,840 of JBKHDA010000001.1, forward strand.
TTTGAATTATGTCATTTCAGCTTAGTTGAGAACAATAAACTTATTCCAGCTGCAGCTTCCGAGACAATGAAAGAAAAAATACTACTTTTAAACTATGAGATTATTGATAAAGCATTTAAAAATAATGAAAGTTATCTTACTTTAGATAAAGAAGAAAATTTTTTCGCAACACCAGCAGAAGAAATATATATATCAGCTATAACAATACCAATGGAGGATATTGGTGTTTTCCAGGCGATATCTACTGATAAAAATGGTTTTAATCAGAGAGATTTAGAACTTGCTGAAACTCTAATTGCGAGCACTAAAGCGGTTTTAGATAAACTTTACTATCAAAAGGAATTAGAACACAAGTCTTTTCATGATAGTTTAACTAATTTATATAACCGTCGCTTTTTCGATGAAGAAATGAAAAGGCTGGATACCAAACGACAGCTACCTTTGAGTATTATAATGGCTGATGTAAATGGTTTAAAGATTATCAATGATAGTTACGGTCATAAAAAAGGAGATCAAACCTTAATAAAAGTAGCTGAAATTCTAAAAGAAGCATTAAGAGAAGAGGATATTTTAGCCCGTCAGGGTGGAGATGAATTTGCCGTTTTGCTGCCTAAAACCAATAAAGAACAATTAAGTAAAATAATAAAAAGAATTAAGGACAAAATAAATCAGGTAAATAATCAAGCAGATATGCCGATCTCTATTGCTTTAGGTTCAGCTATTAAAAAAGATCCTGCAAAAGATATAAATGAGGTACTAAAAAGAGCAGATGATGATATGTATCAAAACAAATTATCAGAAAGTCAAAGCAGCAAAAGCAATTTTATTGAAAACGTCCTCAACACATTGGGTTCTAAAACTCAAGAAACTAAGGAACATGCAGAGAGGATGGAGATTTTGGCTCTAGAACTTGGAGAAAAAATTAACCTTAGTAATTCGAAATTAAATCACCTGGCATTACTTGCAAAATTACATGATATCGGGAAAATTACTATTTCAGAGGAAATATTAACAAAACCAAAAAAATTAACAGAAAAAGAATGGGATATAATGATTGAACATCCTATAAAGGGTTATCAAATTGCCTCTGCTTCAAAAGAATTTGCAGTAGTAGCAAAAGAAATATTAGCCCACCACGAACATTGGGATGGCAGTGGTTATCCTCGTGGTTTAAGCGGAGAGGAAATACCATATCTAGCCCGAATAATTTCTATAATAGATGCCTATGATGTAATGACTAATGAAAGACCTTACAGTAAGGCTATTTCAAAAGAAGAAGCTTTAGCAGAAATAAAAAGCTGTGCAGGCAGTCAATTTGATCCAGAGTTAGCCGAAAAATTTGTTAAAATGATGAAATAAATATTACAAATATTGATTGATTATATTTGATATACTTGACGTTATGCGTTACCAGACAGGGGGGATAATATGTAGTGGTATACAATTGCGAGTTTTTTTGAGGGAGAAAAGTTTTCTTTATATTAAAATTTAAAAGAAGAGAGGAAAAAATATATGATTTAGAATACTATTTTGCGGAGACGAATGGTCGCTTTGGGGCTGAAAACAGGAAAATATCTAAAATACAAAAACCCCCAAGAAACCTGCACTACCAGGGTAAACTTGGGGGTAAATTAACGTATTAAACTAAAATGGTGCCGAAGGTGGGACTCGAACCCACACGCCCGTGAAGGCAACGGATTTTGAATCCGTCGTGTCTGCCATTCCACCACTTCGGCATCAACATTATTTATTTTAACATAGAAAAATATTAAACGCAAGAACTACTTCTTGGTAAAAATTGCAATCTTTATGCTGTATGATATAATTTAAATATAACTCATAAAAAGGTAGGGATGGAAATGTTTAAATCAATTAAAGGGAAAATGTTAATTGCAATATCGATATTAATTTTAACTGTTGTTGGTGGAACGGCTTTTGCTTTATATAATCAATCAACAGATATTCTAGAAGAAACTATAACGTCAAGTGCTGAAGAAAGTGCAAGACAAAATTCAAATACCATTAATGAGTGGTTAAGTGGTGTCGAAATATTTTTAAAAGATTTAGCAGATGCAAATAACGTTCAGACAATGATGTGGAGCAGTCAGGAAAGGCATTTAAAAGAATCAGATCATTCTGAAATAGAAAATATCATTGTTGCAAGGCCAAATGGCAAAGCTAATGTTGTAGGTGGAGAGAGTTTAGATATTTCAGATAGAGAATATTTCCAGGAGGCTATGGAAAGTGGTGAGATTACATATTCTAATGTCCGTCCCAGTGAATTGACTGATGGTAATGTAATTTCAATTGCAGTACCAATAATTGATATGGAAGATCAGGTTGGAGTTTTAATTGGGACTGTTTCTACAGAATACTTACAGAATCTTATCAATGAGATGAATATTAATGGTGCCGGTTATGGCTGGATTATTAATCAGAATAAAAATACTATTGCCTATCCCGAAAGAGAATATATATCGAATGCTGATTTAGCAGACAGTAATCAAGATTTAAGGAATATTACTGACAATATGGTAGCAAAAGAAAGTGGTGTTCTTAATTATACTTATAACAATCAGGATAAAATAATGGCCTATCATCCGGTAGGAATAAATGGCTGGTCTGTAGCTATGACAGCAGATAGATCGGAAGTTATGAGCGAGCTTTCTAATCTAAGAAATATAAGTTTAATTATTGCACTAGCTGCTTTGGTTATAGGAATTATTGTTACAATGATAATTTCATCTTATATTGCAAATCCTTTAAATTATGTTACTGCAGCTGCCCAAAAATTAGCTGATGGAGATTTTACTTTCGAGATTGAAGAAAAGTATTTAAAGCGTGAAGATGAAATTGGTAAATTGACTGCTTCATTTTCAGAGATGATTAGTAATTTAAAATCAATGATTTTTAATGTTAAAGATGTCTCAGATAGAGTTGCTGCTTCAAGTGAAGAGCTCTCTGCCAGCGGAAATCAGGTTGGAGAGAGTGCTGATGAGGTTAGCAAGGCTATTCAGGAAGTAGCTTCTAATACTGAGGAGCAGTCAGCACAGGTTGAAGAGACTTCAGCAACAATGGATGAACTAACAAGGCAGATAAAAATGATTAACACTTCTTCTGATGCTATGGACAGACAGGCAGAAGATGTAATGGAAAATATAGAAAAAGGAAATAAATCCATAGATAAATCTGCAGCTGAGATCAATAAGGTTAAAGATAATTCTAAGCAGGTAGAACAGGCCGTACATTCTTTAGCTGAATCCTCAAAGAGGATTGGTGAGATAGTAAATTTAATCAAAGATATATCTTCACAAACTAATCTACTTGCTTTAAATGCAGCGATAGAAGCAGCAAGAGCAGGTGAAGCCGGACGAGGTTTTTCGGTTGTGGCAGATGAGATAAGAGAATTGGCTGAAGAATCTAATCAGGCTACAGATGAAATAACAGAGTTGATAGAAGATATACAAAAAGATGTACAGTCTTCTGTAGAAAACATGGAAGAAACAGGTGAAGTTGTTGATTCAAGTGTTGATTCCATAGCAGAAAGTGGATCAGCATTTAAAGAAATTGAAAATACAGCTGAAGTTTTAAGAAAGATAATTACTAACATTAATAATAAAGCTGAGGAAATGGCTGCTAACAGTGATGATGTAGAAAGAGCAATTAGGGAAATAGCTTCTGCAAGTGAAACTGCAGCTGCTAATGCTGAAGAAGTTGCAGCTTCAAGTGAGGAACAGAATGCAGCTACTGATGAAATCATTAACGCTTCTCAGGAACTGGCAGAGATGGCAGAAGAACTTTCAGAGTCAATTTCAAAATTCAAATTGTAAAATAAGTAGATTTTATAATTAATGTTGATAGATAAGAAAAGGGGGCCTTAAATGGCCCCCTTTTTTTGATCATAAAGAAATACTTAAAATTATTTCAATTTGTTTATATCTATCCTTAGTGTTCAATTCTGGACATAATAGGAAAACGAATTAAATAAGCAACAATTAAATAAACAGCAGTAGTAAATATACCTGACAAATAGTGGAAATCAAAGTGATGTTTTAAATAGATATTTGCAGTTATTGCTAAAACAATTAATAAAAATGCTGGAATGAAAATCGATATATTTTCAATTAAAGTTGGCTTATAGCTGCTTTCAATTTTAATTTTAAAATTAAAATTATCTTCTCGAAGATCTTTAAATATAATTATCCATAATATTTTAAGTGCATAAGCAACAGTTAAGATACTTCCCAGATGCAGTAGAAATTCAAACATCGGGATTGTGCTCAAAGAATATTTAATTAAGTGTTTGCTGTTATAGCCAATAAAAAAAGGAAAGGCCATTAAAGAGAGAAATGATAGAATGGTGCTGACTGCATTTATTTTCTGCCTTATTTCACATCTTTTAAAATCAAAAATAGAAGTTGAATCAAATTCTCTAATCCAGTTTCCTGCCCCATTAAATAATGTTGATTTTGCAAAGGCATGGGCAATTATATGTAATACAGCTCCATAATAACCATATGTATTACCACTGCCAATTGCTATTGTTATAAAACCGAATTGACTGATAGAGCTGTAAGCCAGTATAAGTTTATAATTTTTTTCTTCCAGAGCTTTAATTCCCCCATAAAAAATCATTATCATTCCTAAATAAAGTAGAAGGCGATTTCCACTGCTTATAATCCTTAGAAGAGTAATATAACCCAGTTTTGCAACAAAGCCGGAAGAGATAGCACAAAAAGTTGTAGAAGCCCTCTTATAAATATAAGGAACCCAGCTGTGCAGTCCAATAACTGCACTTTTAACTCCTAAAGCAGCAATAAACATCAGCTGCAGCCAGAATTCTTTAACTGGACCTATAAATTGGTAACCATTTGTATAGGCAGTTAAAACAGTTAAAATCAAAAAACTTCCACCAATAAACTGAATCACAAAATATTCCCAGGCAATATTTTTATCATCCCAGGCCAGCATCAAAGAAGTCGTTAAAGTTGCGAGCTCCCAGCCTATCATAAAAATAAACCAATTTTTTGTACTTATCACAAGAGTGAAACTAATAATATAAAAAATAATTACTGCTAAAAATAAAGATTTATACTCTTTGATTTTTTTCCAGCCGGAAAGCAGAGTGAAAAAAGTAATTATTAATCCTGTGCTTAAAAATAAAATAGTTGTATTATTAAATATAAAATTAGTAACTATAAAGTCCTGCATTAACTTACCTCCTCATTAAAAATTATATCATAATAACTAATTCACTAAAAGTAAATTAATTCTAGATTTAAGTCAGAAATATTTGACAAATAAAACTTATAATGATATATTAAAACCACTGAGTATTCAAAACTAGTTACACATACTCAGCTTAAATTTTAGGAGGAAGATATTAATATGGTTTACACAGGAAAAGTTAAGTGGTTTGATGAGAAAAAAGGTTATGGCTTTATTGAAAGAGAAGATGGTGACGATGTATTTGTACATTTCTCTGCTCTTCAGCAGGAAGGTTTTAAAACCTTAGAAGAAGGTCAGGAAGTTGAATTTGAAATCGTTGAAGGCGACCGTGGTCCTCAGGCAGAGAATGTTGACGTTATATAATTAAAAAAATAATTATGTAAATTTGCCCTGACTATTAATTTAGTCGGGGCTTTTCTATGTTTAATTATAAAATTAGAATTAAAGTATTGATTTTTATTCTTATAAAATATAGAATTAAATAATAGAATATGATTAATAATTTAGATATAATATGCTGGAGGTATTATAATGGATTTTAAGATAATAGTTGATAGCTGCTGTGATTTAACTGAGGAAATTAAAGAAAGATTTAATATTTCTACAGCCCCTCTTTCTATAGATATTGAGGATCAACATTTTGTAGATGACCAGGATTTAGACCGTGAAGGACTTTTAGAGGCTATGCGAAGTAGTTCTGAGGCTCCAAAAACAGCAAGTCCGGGTCCGGGTCCCTATTTAGATTTATATCGCAAACATCAAAACTCTTTTGTGGTAACTCTTTCAAAGGAGTTGAGTGCCTCATATCAAAATGCAGTACTGGCAAAAGATTTACTGGAAAAGGAAGCGGAAGATAAGTTTGTTAAAGTTTTCAATTCATTTAGCGCATCTGCTGGCGAAACAATGATTGCTTATAAATTAGGAGAGTTAATTGAATCTGGCTTTACTAGAAATGAAATTGTAGAAAAGGCAGAAAAATATATTGAAGAAATGCAGACCCTATTTGTACTTGATTCTCTAGATAATTTGATTAAAGCTGGAAGAATGGGAAAACTGAAAGGTAAGATTGCCTCATTTTTTAATATTAAACCTGTTTTAGCTGGAACTTCGGAAGGAACTATAACTCTTATTGATAAAGCAAGAGGAAGTAAAAGAGCAATCAGAAAATTAGTTGATAAAATTGGCGAAAAAGGTGAGAACCTGGAAGAAAAAGTCCTGGGTATTGCTCACTGTAATGCTTTAGAGAAAGCAGAATATATCAAGGAAGAGGCTGCTAAAAGATATAATTTCAGAGAAATTATTATTTTAGAAACAGCTGGAATAAGTACAGTTTATGCAAATGAAGGTGGTATAGTTCTGGCTTTTTAATTTTATAAAAAAAAGCAGAAAGCCGGTGTAGCTCAACTGGTTGAGCAGTGGTATCGTAAACCACAGGCTGCAGGTTCAAGTCCTGTCACCGGCTCCAAAGATAAGATGGTACAACACATTTTATTAGATCAATATCATTGCTGTTGTACTTTTAGCTTGACATGTTCAAGTATATTTTTTATAAAGAAAAGAATGGATTTTAAGCTTTCCAGGCTTCAACAAATTTAGTTAATCCCTGCAGGAAGAATCCTCCTGCAACCCAGTAATAAACTAATTCTGGATTAGAAATAATTAACATTCCAACAACGACATAAATTAAACCTGAAAATATTAAAGTGATTTTGTTAGTATTATCAACTTCTTCTGCCAATTTATCCACCCCCGAAATTAATGCGTTTGAATTATAATGTTTTAATATCTTATTTTTAGGATTAAACTCTCCCAGATGAGATCTCAGGTCTTTCCAGAAATCAGGGAAGAAGATTATATTTAAGAAAATACCACCCAGCAGTAAACTTAATAAATAAGTGGTACTGTGCCAGTAGTCTCCCCAGCTTAATAACAATCCGATTTCATCCATAAATAATCCAAGACCAATGCCATACATTAAGGCATTGTCTCTACGATCTACAAATTTTGTTCTAGTTATAGAAAACCAGCCAGCAGCTGCAATCAAAGCTATACCGATATATAGATGATGGATATGATATCCAAAGAGTATAATATTTGAACCAATATAAAATTGTATATCACCAGTTTTAGCAGCAGTTGAAGCAGCACTACCTGCAGAACCTGCAATCATTACTGCCAGTCTGATAAAGAGAAATGTTAAAAGATAAGAGCTGCTGATGATAAATGGGATAGTTTTATCCTGGTCGCCTTTTTCTTGATGATTTTTTTGAGTAGAGATTATAAATCACCTCCAGCAGTGATATTTATTTAAGTATAAGAAAAGCTCTATTTTATTGCAAGCATTTATCAAATGAATTATTTGAATTTTTTGTGATATTTAAAATATAAATTACTTAATTTTAATTTAAATTAATAATGGAATACTTTAGCTGCTGCAGAGCTTTATAAAATAAAGGTAAATCATTATTAATCAAGAATATAAATAATATAAAGAAAGTTAGTTTAGATTTTAATTATCTAATAAAAAGGCAAAACTGCTGAAAAGCAGTGACGCAAAGCTATGGGGTCTGAGGCTGAAAACTCTGATTGCCCGGCTGCCACCTTTTGCCAGAAGGTTGGTTCTTTGTTAATACAAAGGAAGAAGGTGTAATAATGGAAAATAATGATGGAACTGTAGAAATCAGACAGGGTAAAATTCTCGTATCTGATCCAGAAGGAAATGGACGTTATGCTAGAATCAAAGCTGGGGAAGGAATTGAAATATATTTAAATGGTGAAAGGCTAAAAGAAGAGGGTGTAGTTTTTGCAGATAGTAAATTAGAAATAGAAAAAAAGACTCAAGAATTAAAAAAAGAATTGAGTCTGGAGTTGGAGAATAATGCTATGCAGGCTTATCTTAATATTGAACTTGAATCCTCTTATCAGTTAAAAGTTAAAGATCATCCTCCTGTTAATTTACTGGAAGTTGAAGCTGAAATAATAAATGAAGAAATTCCTGAAATCAAAAAATCGGAAATATCAATTCTTTTGCTTAAAAATCGAGTTAGATATGGGGTAAAAGAAGAAGTTATAAAAAAAATAATAGAAAGAAATGAAGCTGGAAGGTATTTAATTGCTGAAGGTAAAAAAGTAAAAAAAGGACGGGATGCAAAAATAGAAGCAGTAGAAAAAGAAGAGAGATCTTTAACAAGAAATTTCAACTGTATTACATCCTTTTCTGTAGGAGAAGTTGTTGCTGAAAAAATCCCTGCAGTGCCCGGTGAAGATGGTTTAAATGTTCAGAAGGAAAAAATCAAAGCTCCACCGGTTAAGGACTATCAGCTAACAGCAGCTGATGGAATTAAATTAATTGAAGATAACATGAAAGCAGTAGCTCTGGAGGCAGGAAGACCTAAGATTGAAAAGAAAAAGGATAAATTTGTAGTTTCAATTGTTCCCCAGTATGTAATCAATGGTGATGTTGATAAAAAAACAGGAAATATTAAATATGAAGGGGACTTAATAGTTCAGGGAGGTATTTTTGATTATTTTGATGTTAGAATAGGAAATAATCTTCAGGTTAAAAAAAGTATAGCAGGTTGTAAGGCTTCCGTAGATGGGGATGTTCTGGTTAAAGAAAATATTGTGCACAGCGAAATTACAGCAGGTTTATTTTTGCCGACAGAATTAATAAATAGGATAAAAAAACTGCATGAACAGCTTCAGCTTCTGCTGCAGGCAGTTGAAGAGATTTTAGGAGCTGCTAAAGAAAGAATGGGGTTTTTAGAAAAAAATATGCAGCTGGGTAGAATTTTACGGCTGCTTTTGACTGATAAATTTAAGGAATTGCCACCCCTGGTTTCTAAATTGGCAGAAGAAATGGAAGAATTTAATCTTGAATGGAAAGCTGCTTCAACTTTAAAAGAGCTGCATTCAGAATTTAAAGGTTACAAAAAAATTCTCAGAATAAAAAATACCGAACTTTTTGAAGAACTTAAAAAGGAGCTAAGAGAAATCATTGACTCACAGGAAAATTTAAATGAGTCACATGTTTATGCAGAATATATACAGAATTCAGAAATTACTGCTTCAGGAAATGTAGTTATTATGAAAAAGGGTTGTTATAATTCTATTATTCATTCAGGAAAAAATATAATTAACCTTGTTGGTAAGGGGTTTATTAAAGGTGGAGAGTATTTTGCCCAGAAATATATTTATCTAAAAGAAGTCGGCAGTTCTTTAAGTGTTACTGATTTTAATATTGGTAAAGGTATTTATATTAAACATTCAGAGGGAAATACTAGAATTACTGCTCCTAATGATTTACTTTTTATTGATAAACCAAGGTCAAATATTTATTTAGAAGTCAATGATAAGGGACTACTCGAACAAAAGTCTGGTGTTCCTGATATAAAAAGACTAAAAGAACTCTCTACTTATCAGCAGATACCTGTAGTAAAATCATGAGGAGGATTATTTATGAATAATGAAATGGATTTGATTTTACTTTTGTTTGAAGGGCATGATTTACACAACCAAAAACATGCTCAAAAAACTGCAATTTTCGCTGAAATGATGGCAGCAGAGTTAGAAATGACTAAAAACGAAATTGAGATTTTAAAAAAAGGAGCTCTGCTGCATGATATAGGTAAACTGATGCTGCCCCATGATATTCTAAATAAACCTGGGAAATTGGATAATCTGGAAAAAGAGGTAATTAACGAGCATCCAGAAATTGGAGCTAATTTGTTAGAAGAAGCTGGTTATGATCAAAGGATAATAGAAATTTCAAAATATCACCATGAGTGGTGGGATGGAAGTGGTTATCCTGAGGGTTTAGAAAGAGAAGAGATTCCTTTGATGGCCCAGATTATATCCATTATCTCTGCTTTTGATGTGATGACAACTTCTAGTATTTATTCATCAATTAAATCGATTGAAACAGCTCTTGAAGAACTTGATGAATATAGTGGTATTCAATTTTCTCCTAAAATGGTAGAAGTTTTTACTAAAATTGTAAGCAGAGAAATTATTTAAACAGGGAAAATGGAATTATTATTTTAAATTCGTTATCTGAGGTTAAACATAAAAAAATAATTAAGTTAAGGTTGATATTTATGATTAGAATTAATCGAAGCTTGATTTTAATAATTTTATTACAGCGATTGTTATTTCTGGATGAGTTTAAATTAAAAAATGAAAATTAGAAACTTTTCTAAAAATATAATAAAAAATTAAACAATAGTCAAAAAAAAGAGGTTGTACTGTTTAGTTAACGATAATCCCTTTAAATCAAAATTGATAGTACTCTTTCTTTTGCTAATCAGCTTGACAATCTCCTATAAAAAGTTATAAAATCTATATTAGACTGAAAATTTATGGGAGTGATTTTTGTGAGTGATTTATTAATAATGACACCCGGCCCAACTGAGGTCAGCGAAGAAGTTAGACGGGCAATGAGTCGCAAAATTACCAACCCTGATCTTGATCCTGAATTTTTTGATTTCTACCTGGATGTCAGCTCCAAACTGCAGCAGGTTATGAGAACCAAAAATGATGTGATTATTATGAGTGGGGAGGGAATTTTAGGACTGGAATCTGCCTGTGCTTCTTTAATTGAACCAGGTGATAGGGTTTTAGTCTTAGATAATGGAATCTTCGGCAGAGGATTTGCAGATTTTGCTGATCTTTATGGAGCAGATGTTATAAAATGGGAATTCCCATATAATAAAGAAATTGATATAGATAAATTAGAGGAAAAGCTGATAGAGGAAAATGATTTTAAATTTGCTACCTTTGTTCATTGTGAAACTCCTACTGGAATAATAAATAATGCAGAAAAAATTACTGAGTTATTAAATAGATATAATATTTTATCTGTTGTAGATTCAGTTTCTGCAGTTGGAGGTGTACCGATAGAAGTAGATCAATGGGGAATTGATATTATTCTTGGCGGTTCACAAAAGTGCCTTTCAGTGCCTCCTGGATTGACCTTTATGAGTGTTAGTGATTCAGCCTGGGAAGCAGTTAATAACAGAGAAACTGCTGTTAGGGGCTATTATACCAATTTGAAGCTCTGGCAGAACTGGTATGAGGAGAAATATTTCCCCTATACTCAGGCAGTAAGTGATATTTATGCCTTAGATGCAGCCTTAGATAAATGGCTGGCAGATAAAGAAGTTTTCCAGCGCCACAGTAAAATTGCTGCAGCAGTTAGAAAAGCGATAGAATTATCTAACCTTAGCTTATATGCTGAAGCTGGTTATTCTGATACAGTAACTGCAATAGAAATTCCAGCTGGAATCAGTTATCAGGAATTAAATCAATTGATGACAGAAAGTCATAATGTAATGATTGCAGCTTCACTGGGAGAATTCGAAGATAAATTAATCCGAATTGGCCATATGGGAGAAAATTGTTATGAAGAAAAGCTGTATCGAACTTTAAAAGCTTTTGATCACAGCTTAAGAGAACTTGGTTTTGGGCTAAATGTAGAATTACATAAAATATTTGTAAATGAAATGAATTAAGTGTGTTGGTACCGGGTACTTGGATTTTTTTACCAAGTACCCGGTACCAACATTTTTGTGTGATTGAACAAAAAAGATGTTATAATTTATAGATGGCTAACAAAGACAAAAATATCCTATCAAGTTATAATATTAGTAGTAAGTAATTTTTTTAGCTTAAATTGTGAAATATATAGCATTAAAAATAAGGAGGATATTAAGTGCAAATAAGCGAAAAGTTGGTCGAAGAAATTAATGAAATTATTGATGACTGTTTAGCAGATGAACCACCTTACTGTCAGGCTAGATGTCCCTTGAATATAGATGTACAGGGATATGTTACTCTGATAGGTGAGGGAAAATATCGGGAAGCCCTTGAACTGATTAGAGAAAGTACTCCTTTTCCAGGGATTTTAGGAAGAGTTTGTGCCCATCCTTGTGAAGAAGAATGTAAAAGGGGAGAAGTTGAAGCAGCTCTTTCAATTAAAAACCTAAAACGTTTTGCTGCAGATATGGCAGATGATCCCGAAAAATGGGATTTATCAAGAGCTCCAGAAACAGGCAAAAAAGTTGCGATTATTGGAGCAGGTCCTGCCGGTGCTACTGCGGCCTATGATCTACAGAAAAAGGGTCATCAGGTAGAAATATTTGAATCTCTTCCGGTAGTTGGTGGAATGTTGAGAGTAGGTATTCCAGCTTATAGATTACCAGAAGCTGTAATAGATCAGGAATATAGCATTTTAGAAAAATTAGGAGTCAACATTCACCTGAATACAGAAGTGGGTGAGGATGTTGAGTTTGAAGCTTTAAAAGCTGATTATGATGCAGTATTTGTGGCTGTAGGAGCACATAATGCTGTTATGATTCCGGTTGAAGGTTCTGATCTTGAAGGAGTATTAGAAGGAGCAGAGTTTTTAAGAAAAGCCGGTTTAAATGAAGAAATTGAGATTGGGAAAAAAGTTGTAGTTATTGGTGGTGGAAATGTGGCAATGGATGTTGCCAGAACCGCCTGGCGAGTAGGGGCAGAAGAAATTCATGTAGCCTGTCTTGAATGCAGAAATGAAATGCCAGCACATTCCTGGGAAATTGAAGATGCAGAAGAAGAAGGAATAATTATGCATCCGGGCTGGGGTCCTCAAAAAATCGAGGGTAATAAAAAAGTAGAATCTATGACTTTTAAAAAATGTACTCAGGTATTTGATGAAGAAGGTAATTTTAATCCCGACTATTGTGAAGACAATCTTAAAACTATAGAAGCAGATAATGTTATTTTTGCAATTGGTCAGCGCTCTGATACTTCTTTTATTAATGAAGATCTAAATATTAATGATGTAGATCAGCTTACACTTCAGACAGAAGCTGATAATGTATTCGGTGGTGGAGACTGTATTGGTAAACCATTATTAGCAGTTGAAGCAATGTCTCACGGTAAAAAGGCTGCAAAATCTATTGATCGTTATCTGAATAATGAAGATCTTGTTGAAGATCGTGAAAGAGAAGGCGCTTATGAAAGTGAACTACAGAAAGAATTAACTGGTGAAGAACCAATTCGAAAGAGAATAGATATGAGAATGCTTGATATTGAAGAAAGAAAAAATAACTTTAAAGAAGTAGAATTAGGCTTTAATGTTTCAGAAGCAAAGGGAGAAGCTCTGCGCTGTCTGGAATGTGAATGTAAAGAATGTATGAAAGAATGTATTATGTTAGATCAGTACAGTGATTCACCAAAAGAATTATTTGAAAGAGTAAAAATGGATGAAGTAGATCCCCTGGTTTACTTTTCCTGTAATATGTGCAGTCAGTGTACTATTGCCTGTCCAAATGATTTTGAAATAAAAGATAAGTTTATGCAGTTGAGAAAGATTCTTGTTAAAGAAAATAATGGAGAATCACCTATTGATGGACATAAAGCAATTAAATGGCATCAGAGATTAGGTTTCTCAAAATTATTTACAACAACTCAGGCTGCGGTTGATGAGGAGGATTCTAAATAATGGCAAAAACAAAAAGAGTATTTATTCCAGGTTGTAGTTTATCATCATATAGACCTGAGTTAGTGGAAGAGGTCATTAAATATTTACAGAATAAATTACCGGGAACTGGAGCAATTTTAAAATGCTGTGGTAAACCAACAAAGGCCTTAGGACAATATGATAAATTTAAAGAGCGTTATTCTGGTCTGCAGGCAGAAATAGATAAGTTAGGAGCAGATGAGATAATTGTTGCCTGTCAATCCTGTTATTTAACTATGTCTGCTAATAGTCCCGAACAAAAGGTTATATCTCTCTGGGAATTGATGCCAGAAATCGGTATGCCAGAAGGAACAGTTGGTAAAGCTGAAGCAAGTGACTTAACCCTTGGCGTTCATGACTCCTGTTCAACAAGAGATAGAGAAGATATTCATAATGGGATCAGATGGATTTTAGATCAGCTGGGTTATGATACAGAAGAACCACCTCACACTAAGGAAAATACAAGATGCTGTGGTTTTGGTGGAATGGTAGTTCCTGCGAATCCTGATTTAGCTCAGAAAGTTATGGATAGAAGAACTAATGAGTTTGAGTCCGAGCATTTAGTAACTTATTGTGCAGCCTGTCGTGCATCTATGATAAAAGGTGGTAAAAAAGCAGTCCACATTTTAGATTTAATATTTGGACCTGTCTGGACATCAGATTCTGAGTTTCCCGGGCTGGAAACAGCGATGGAAAGCTGGGTTAACAGATATAAGACCAAGAAAAAAATGCAAAATGTTTTATCTTAAAAAAGGGAGTTGTTAGTAAATGGCTAAGAAGAAAAATAAGAAAAAATTAATTATTACAATTATTATTATTGCTGCAGCAGCATATGCGGTCCATCATTTTGGACTGGCAAAATATTTCAGTCGTCAGAATCTAGATTTATTACAAAACTGGATTAACGATTTTGGAATTATGGCACCAATAATTTATATCGGTTTATGGATAGCAGCCTGTGTGTTTTTTCTACCAGGATTACCGGTTGCAATTTTAGGTGGTCTGGTATTTGATCCGATTCCTGCTGTAATTTATGCCTCATTGGGTTCTACCACTGGCGCTACAGCAGCATTTCTAATTGGACGTTATGCCGCACGTGATTTGGTTGAAGGTTGGAAGAAAAATAATAAGCATGTTCAAAAAATTGATGAAGGTGTAAAGAAAAACGGCTGGAGAATGTTATTATTAACCAGATCTGTTCCTGTTTTCCCGTTTAATTTACAGAATTATGTTTATGGACTAACAGATATCAGTTTATCTATGTATTTCTTTGTTTCATGGGTTACTATGATTCCTGGAACAGTTGCCTATGTATTAATGGCATCAGCTCTAGCAAGTGGAGAAAGCCCAATGCAGATTCTAATGTATATTGCTATTGCAGGTGTATTAATAGTTCTTCTCTCATTAATACCTAAGTTTATTCAAAACTCAGATATGGTAGATGATGTTGAGGTAGATGAAGGCTAACTTGATATAATTGAATGAATAAATTTTATTAGAAAAAAAGCCGCTTCAACTCTTAAACCAATAAGAGCTGAAGCGGCTTTTCTAATTTAATAAAAGGAACAAATGAATATATTATTATTTTTTGCTGAGATAATAAGTTACCTGAGTAAAAAACTTTAGAACCTTATCTTTTCTTTTTTCTTTTATTTTAAGTTTTAAATCTTTAAATAGTTCATCCCATTCTGTTTCCGTTTTATTACTGTGGGGGTGGCCAATAAATTCGAAATTAAAAAGGCTGTCGGTAAAAAATGTTAAATATTTCTGCAGCTTATTAGAATAAATATCCTCAATGATTATTAACTCATCGGCTGCCCTTAACGACTCCCTAATAACTATTTCCGGTTCTGGTATATGGTGTAAAACAGTTAATAATAAGACTTTATCAAAACTATTATCTGCAAAGGGTAAATTTTTGCCATCATAGATGATTGGTTTAATTTGACTGCAAAAACTAAGGTTTTGTACATCAACCGGAGTTGTATTATAACCTTCCTGTTTAAGCTTCCAGCTTAAAGCACATTTTCCAGCACCTAAATCCAGTAATAAATCATCTTCATTTAAAAAATCTTTTATTCTATTGTATTTTCCTAAAGCCCATCTTTTACTAAAATTATTAAATATAAAATCTTTAAGTTTTTTATTTTTCTTAAGCAGACTCATATATCCACACCTTAATATAATATTTACAATCTTTTATAATTTTATCACAGCAAAATTTTTAAATCAAATAGTATCACTTTAATGTCAGTCTTTACAGCCGAATTAGCTATCTGAAATATATAATTAATTTTGTTTAATTTTTAATTTCATAAATTCAGATTATAAATTCATCTTGCGCCCTAAAACGATCTAACTGATAAATATTAATATTTAGCTTTTTTAAAATGTTAAAGATTTCTTTTTCGGTATCGGGCCTGACTTCTTTTTTCCATTTTTTTAAAAGATACTGAGGGTCATAATTATTAGCAGCAAATTTATTTTTAGTCTGATCATCACTATAATTAACAGTACTGGAGGGAACTTTAATTTTTTTCAACATAGTCTCAGGTGCAGAAAGATCAAGTTTTTTACTTAAATAATTAATTACTTTTTCCGGATTAATCAATAAATTTTCATAAGTCACAAATATAATGTTTTCATTTAATTTTTTAGACTGTGCTCTTTGAATCATAGAAAAATTTTCTAGAGCCCAGGAAATCACAAATTTCTCTAAAACACCTGAATTTTTTAATTTTGATTTTAGATAGTCTAGCTGTTCTTTTTTAAGATAATTTGAAACAAAATAATCTGAATTAAGAAAATAAGTGGTATTTGGACTCCAGTAGTCAGGGTTTTTAGATACTTCCCATATTTTTTTACGGGAAAGACTGGCTGCTATTGGATGTCTGAGTAAAAAGATAGTAAAAATATTAAAATTTTCATTATACCAGTCTATTAAATAATTTGATCTTAAAAGTCTATAAATTGAGCGGTCAGTTATAAAACTGTGCTCTGATGAAAATAAATCAACATAACGCCTTCCATATATTGAACTTCCATCTGAAGTATTATTAATATAATTTTTAATTATTTCCTTTTCTCTGCTATCTAACTGAATATAGTAGGGTCTTTTTTTAATCTGTTTATAATAATCATCAATATTTGCTAAAAACTCAATTTTATTTGGAGAAATAGCAAATTTAATTCCCTTTTGACTTTTTATTAGTTCAGCCAGCCAGGTAGACCCACTTCTAAAAGATGAAAAGAGAAAAATATCTTTTTTATTATGATTTTTATGATAATGGATGGAATTCAACATTTTTTTTGAAATATATTTTAGAAAATCTGAAGAATTTAAGTGCATAATAAAATCCTTTCTTTTGTTAGATTAGAAAATAATTATTTCTTTAGTATATTATATTTTTCTAATAAATCCGCTGCTTTTTTTCCGAAATAAGGAATTAATATCAAATCATGATATTTTATTTCTTTGGTCAGAATTAAAGCTGCAGAATAGATAATTATTCCAATGATGATTGAGATCAGCAGAGATAAAATATTTTTAGCAAATAAATTTAAATCTGAAAACAAAGTCAGAAATATATATTGACTGCTTTTAACTGCTGCAGCCATTGCCAGTACAGAAATTACGGGTTTTAAAAAAAGTTTATTAAAATCTATATTGAAATCTGTCCATTTTTTAACATAAATCAGATTTAAAAATGAAGCCACTATAAAACCGCTTATTGTTCCAATTGCAGCTCCTTTAATTCCAAAAGCTGGATGAGCAGTTAAGATATAATTGAGTAAAGCATTAAAAAGACTACCAATCAATAAATTTCTGGCCGGGATTTTTACTCTACCCAAACCCTGCAGCATTGCAGAAGTTACCTGTTTTAAAGCAATAAAAATTACTCCCCAGGAAACAAAATACAGAGGAACAGCAGCAGACGGAGCTTCAAAAATAACAGCAGACAGAGGTTTTGCCAGTAAAAATAAGCCTACAGCTGCGGGCAGAGAAATTAAGATTGTAATCCTGAGAGCAGTTTCAGCTCTACTTCTCAGCAGTTTTTGATCTCCTAAAGCAAAGGCTTCTGAAATCGCAGGAACTAAACTTGTAGCTAGAGCAAGAGTAATTACTGTTGGAAAATGAACTAAGACCATGGCCATTCCTGCTAATTCTCCATATAAGGCAAGCGGATTAATAAAACCACCGGCCTCGAGTCTGGTGGGGACTATTGCTGCATCAATAAACCCCATCAGTGGTGTGATCAGGGCCCCGATTGTAATTGGTAGGGCCAGAGCTATGATTTTTTTGGAATTATGTTTAAATTCATAACTGTCTATTTTCTGAACAGGTATTTTTTGCCAGATTTTATCATGATTTTTATAATAAATAATTATTAAAAGAATTAAAGCCGCTAAAGCTCCGATGACTGCACCCAAAGTTGCCGCTGCTGCTGCATATTTTATCCCATAAGGCAAAAAGAATTTAACCATAAAAATCATAGCCAGAATTCTGATTAATTGTTCTAAGACCTGTGAATAAGCAGTAGGTTTCATATCCTGCAGTCCCTGAAAAAAACCTCTAAAAACTGAGACTAAAGAAACAATAAATACTGCAGGGGCCAGGGCAATTACTGAATAAAGAGCCCTTTGATCCCAGTTAAATAAATTAATTATTGATTTGGAAAAATAGATCATTAAAATTGTTAATAAAAGTCCAGTAAAAAAGTTTAAAATTTTTGCGGTTTTAAAAATCTTATATGACTCCTGATAATTATTTTCGGTATTTTCTTTAGAAATAATTTTTGCCAGGGCAATTGGCATTCCGGAAGTTGAGATTACCAGTAGAATTGTATAAATTGGATAAGCTAACTGATAAATTCCAACACCTTCTGAGCCAATTAATCGCGGCAGTGCAACTCTATAAGTAAAGCCTAATAATTTAGAAATTATTCCGGCTGCACCTAGAGTTAAAGCACCTCTGATAAACTTTTTATTTTTCTCCATTATTAATCATCCAATCCGAGTTTAAATTATTTAATATTAAATACTTCTTTTTAAACATAGCTAATTATAATATTTGAGTTGATAAATAGTCAATTGATATCCTAAATTTTTATAAAAACTTCATAAATAAAGCAAAAATTAATGTTATAATTTATAAATAAAGAAAGTTTTTAACATTTGATTATAATGTAAAAAGTGTGATATAATTAACTTAAGAAGATTAAGCTGATAGAGTTTATTATTTTACATATAAAAATCTGAAAATTCATAAAAGTATGACTAAAATAGTTAAAAATATCACAAAGAGGAGTTGAGCTTTCAATGAATAAGGAAAAATCATTATTTTATCAGGACAGTCTTTTAGAAAAACTGCATGAAATTCAGAACACTTATGGTTATGTTCCTGAGGCTGAAATTGAAAATCTGGCTGAGAAATATCAACTACCGCGGGCAAATGTTTATGGGGTTATTTCATTTTATTCGATGTTTTATACTGAACCAACCGGCAAATATATAATTAGAATTTGTGACAGTATTTCCTGCCACCTCAATCAGTCCAATGCTGTTTTGAAAGCTGTAAAATCATTTTTAGATTTAGAAAATCACCAGACTACAGAAGATAAAAAATTCACCCTGGAAGTGGTAGAATGCCTTGGTCACTGCGGAGAAGGACCGGTTATGATGGTAAATGATAAGATCTATACCGAAATTAATGAAAATAAGGCACTTGAGATTTTAAATGACTGTATGTAATTTTAACTTTTGCTTTAGTTGGTCATTTATGAAAGGAGTGAGCTTATGGCTCAAGAAAAATTGTATCTTAAAGGAGATAAACTGCTGGATATTTTGGATTATCAATTTAAGTCAATAAAAAAAGCTCTTCAAATAGGTAGAAAAAATACTATTCAAAAAATAAAAGATTCAGAACTGAAAGGACGAGGAGGAGCAGGATTTCCAACAGGAATCAAATGGGAAATGGCAGCAGATGTTGAGGGAGAAGAAAAATTTCTGGTCTGTAATGCAGATGAAGGAGAGCCCGGAACATTTAAAGATAGATATTTACTGGAAGAAAGACCACTCAAAGTTTTAGAGGGTATTATGATTGCTGCTTTTGCTGTGGGGGCAGATAAAGCATATATTTATATTAGAGGTGAATATTCAAAAGCTATAAAGATTTTTTCTGAAATTATTGAAACTGCTAAGAAAGAAAAAATTTTAGACCATCCACTTTTTGGTAGTGATTTCAAATTAGAAATAAAGCTGATTAGAGGTGCGGGAGCCTATGTATGTGGTGATGAGACCTCATTAATAAATTCTATAGAAGGTAAAAGAGGGCGCTCCCGGATCAAACCACCTTATCCAATTCAAGAAGGTTTATTTAAGCAGCCGACAGTTGTTAATAATGTTGAAAGTTTATGCTGTGCTGCCGAAGTTATGAATCCGGATTCAGAAGACTTTGCCAGTCTGGGAATTGAAGGCAGCTGTGGCACAAAACTATTATGCTTAAGTGGGGATTTAAATAAACCGGGTCTTTATGAAGTTGAGTTTGGAAAAGTTACTTTAAAAGAGATTATTTATGAATTGGGGGGAGGAATAAAAGCTAAGGAAGAATTAAGATTTGTTATTCCTGGTGGTATTTCAACTGCAGTAATTAAAGCAGAAGATCTAGATTTTCCCTACAGTTATCAGGCTTTTGAAAAGAGGGGCAGCAGTCTTGGTTCAGGAGCAGTCATTGCAGTCAGCAAAAAACATGATCTTTTAGATTTGATGTTAAATGTTTCTCGTTTTTATATGGATGAAACATGCGGCACCTGTTTCCCCTGTCGTGAGGGTAATAGACAGATCAATAAAATATTAAAGGGATTTAGAGGAGAAGCTGAAAAAATAGATAAAAAATTGATTTCAGATATTGGTAATACTATTAGACTGGCAGCCCGCTGTGGTCTGGGACAGTCATCACTCAATTTTATTACCTCAGTTATTGAAAATTATGGACAAGAATTAAAGATTGGAGGTAAAATTTATGCTTAGAGCAGAAATTGATGGAATTAATATAGAACTGGAAGAAAAAACAACAATTTTGGATGCTGCCAAAAAAGCTAAAATAAATATTCCAACTCTCTGTTATGAAGAAGGGCTGTCAGTTTATGGAGGCTGCAGACTCTGTGTGGTCGAAATTGAAGGTGAGGAACTGCTTAAGCCTGCCTGTGCTACTGATATTAAAGAAGGAATGAAAATAAAAACGCATTCTAAAAAAGTAAGAGAGTTGAGGAAGAATTTATTTGAGTTAATAATTGCAACTCATAATATTGACTGTCAGTTAAACTGTTTAACCTGCAGCCGGTCCAGCAACTGTGAATTAAAAGATATTGCCGAAGATATAGGAGTTTCCAAAATGAGGTTGGACCCGATAAAACGCGGTGACAGCATTGATAATTCAAGTTATGCAATTATTAGAGAGCCGGAAAAATGCATCAGCTGTAATCGCTGTATTAGAAAATGTGAAGAAGTTCAGGGTATAGGAATTTTTACAACAGCAAATAGAGGGCCGGATACTGTTGTTACGACTTTTAAAGATAGAGGTATGGGCAATGTTGAGTGTACTAACTGTGGACAGTGCATTTTATCCTGCCCGACAGGTGCCCTGCATGAGCTTTATCAGAAAGATACAGTTTTAGATATTTTAAATGATCAGAGTAAACATGTGGTTGTTCAGACTGCACCTGCAGTTAGGGTAGCAATTTCAGAACCATTTTCCAATCAGGCTGGAGATATTTCTACCGGTCAGCTGGTGACAGCTTTAAAAAGACTCGGTTTTGATGCAGTTTTCGACACTAACTTTGCAGCAGATTTAACTATTATGGAGGAAGGTACAGAATTAATCAATAGAATAAATAGTGGTGGGAGATTACCTCTCTTTACTTCCTGCAGTCCGGGCTGGATTAAATTTATCGAACATTTTTATCCAGAGTATTTAGATAATCTTTCAACCGCTAAATCTCCTCAGCAGATGTTTGGAGCTCTAGCAAAGACATATTATGCAGAAGAGGCAGGTATAGACCCTGAAGATATTATTGTGGTTTCTATAATGCCCTGTACAGCCAAAAAATTTGAAGCAAAAAGAGAAGAGCTGGCTGGAGATGTCGACTATGTTTTAACCACCAGAGAACTGGTTTCTATGATCAAATCTGCAGGTATTGATTTTCTTAACTTAAAAGAAAGTGAATATGATGAATTATTAGGAGTTTCTTCTGGGGCAGCAAATATTTTTGGAACCACTGGTGGAGTTATGGAAGCAGCACTTAGAACGGCATCTGAGTTAATTACAGATCAGGAATTAGAAAAAATTGATTTTGTAAATGTGAGAGGATTAGAAGGAATTAAAAAAGCTGAAGTAGAAATAGATGGTTTAAAATTAAGGGCAGCAGTTGCTCATGGACTTGGCAATGCACGCAGAGTAATGGAAATGATTAAAGCAGGAGAGGAATTTGATTTTGTAGAATTTATGGCCTGTCCTGGAGGCTGTATGGGGGGTGGAGGCCAGCCTATTTCCAGTGATGATAATGTACTGGAAAAAAGGCAGAAAGCTATTTATGAAATAGATAAAAATAAGAAATTAAGAAAATCACATGAGAATCCCTATATTAAAAAACTTTATGATGATTATCTTGAGAAACCGGGAAGCGAAACTGCTCACAAACTTCTGCATACTAAATATAAAGCACGAAAAATTTAATAAGATTAAACTAAAAACTAATAAATTAAGTGAGAATTAAATAATATAAAGTTAATTTTTAGAATTTCAGCTTCTCTATTGACAGCTTAATTTTTAAATGATAAACTATATCACAATAATAAAAAATATATTTTCCTTTTAAATCAGTCCAGAGAGGCTGGCAAAGGTATACAGATATAGCTATATTTAGCTTTTTATAATCTAACTATATCAATTTTAACCTTCAAACCATTCTTTCTGGGGAGAAGGTTTTATTTTTATCAATAAACTTTAGTAATTTACTTTAAAAACAAATTAAAGCAGTACTGTAGTAAAGTAATGTTGTAGAGATGCTAAAATCAGAGCAGTGATTAGTAAAAAAAGTGGAGGTAGTTAAATGAAAAAAGCAAAACTTGTTCTAGAAGAAGGGAGTATTTTCGAAGGCGAAATTTTTGGAGCTGATCAGGAAAGTGCTGGCGAAATAGTTTTTAATACCAGTATGACCGGTTATCAGGAAATTCTAACTGACCCTTCCTATAAGGGAGAGATTGTTTGTATGACCTATCCTTTAATTGGAAACTACGGGATTAATGAAGATGATTTTGAATCTTTTAAATCTCATGTCAATGGTTTTATTGTTAAAGAATTTGCCGAGGAGCCGGAAAATTGGCGCCTAAAAAAGAGACTGGAAAAATACTTAAAAGAAAATGGAATTACGGCAATCAGCGGCATAGATACCAGAGCACTGACTAAAATACTGCGGCGACAGGGAACAATGCGTGGAATTATAACTACTGAAAATTTAA
Source organism: Halanaerobium sp. (assembly GCA_046541575.1). GTDB lineage: Bacteria > Bacillota > Halanaerobiia > Halanaerobiales > Halanaerobiaceae > Halanaerobium. Next base: position 26,088 of record JBKHDA010000001.1, read on the forward strand.
ATGATGAAAAATTAATAAAGAAGGCCAAAAATGCGCCCGGACTTTCGGGAAGAGATTTGGTTTCATTGGTCAGCAGAAAAGAAGTGGAAAAATTAGGAGCAGGAAATAAGAAGCGAGTAGTTTTAGTAGATTGTGGAGCTAAAGATAATATAAAAGATTCACTGCTTGAGCGAAACTGTGAAGTTATAATAGTACCGGCAAATACTTCTGCCCGAAATATATTAAATTATAATCCTGATGGAGTAATGTTTTCCAATGGACCGGGTGATCCAGAAGATGCAGATTATGTGGCAGATACAATTAAAGAACTTCTGGGAGAGGTTGCAATTTTTGGAATTTGTCTCGGACATCAGCTTTTAGGCAGAGCCTGTGGTGCTGAAACATATAAGCTCAAATTTGGGCACCGGGGAGCCAACCATCCGGTTAAGGATTTAAAGACAAATCGAGTTTATATTACTTCTCAAAATCATGGTTTTGCAATTAAAGAAGATTCACTGACTGAGCTGGATCTGGAATTAACTCATATCAATGTGAATGATCAAACAGTGGAAGGTTTTAGACATCAAAAATATCCTGCCTTTTCTGTTCAGTATCATCCAGAAGCCTCACCAGGACCTGAAGATTCATACTATTTATTTGATCAATTTATTGACCTAATGCACTGATGGTACCGGGTACTTAGAAAATATTTCCAATATACTTTCAAAAATCTAAGGAGGAAAAGATGCCGAAAAGAGAAGATATCAAAAAAGTTATGGTTATTGGTTCAGGACCAATTATTATTGGACAGGCAGCTGAATTTGATTATTCAGGGAGCCAGGCCTGCCGTGCTCTTAAAGAAGAGGGGCTGGAAGTTGTTTTAGTCAACAGCAATCCGGCGACAATTATGACAGATGAGAATATGGCAGATCGAGTCTACATTGAACCTCTAACTGTTGATAGTATAATTGAAATTTTGAAAAAAGAAAATCCAGATGGATTGATTCCTACTTTAGGAGGACAAATTGCTTTAAATCTGGCTATCGATTTAGCCGAAACAAATATTTTAGAAGATTTGAATGTAGAACTTTTAGGAACTCCAATTGATACAATTGAGAAGGCAGAAGATAGAAATACCTTTAAAGAGTTAATGAATGAGATTGGCGAACCAGTTCTAGACAGTAAGATTGCAGAAGATATTGATCAGGCAAAAGATATTGCAGCAGAAATTGGTTATCCAGTAATTGTGCGTCCGGCCTATACAATGGGAGGAACTGGTGGAGGTGTTGCCAATAATTTAGAAGAGTTAAAGGAAATCACGGCCCGTGGTTTTAAACACAGCTTGATCGGTCAGGTTTTAATAGAAAAAAGTATTAAGGGCTGGAAAGAAATAGAGTACGAGGTAATGCGGGATAAAAATGATAACTGTATAGTTGTCTGCAATATGGAAAATTTTGATCCGGTTGGAGTCCATACCGGAGATAGTATTGTTGTAGCTCCCAGCCAGACTCTGACTGATAAAGAATATCAGATGTTTAGGAGCTCAGCTCTAAAAATAATTAGAGCTCTGGGAATTGAAGGTGGCTGTAATGTTCAGTATGCCCTGGATCCAGAGAGTTTTCAGTATTATATCATTGAGGTTAATCCCAGAGTTAGCCGCTCAAGTGCTCTGGCCTCGAAGGCCACAGGTTATCCAATTGCCAAAGTTTCCGCCAGGATTGCCCTGGGTTACAGCCTGGATGAGATAGAAAATGCAATTACCGGGGAAACTACCGCCTGCTTTGAGCCAGCCTTAGATTATGTAGTCTTTAAAATTCCACGCTGGCCTTTTGATAAATTTCACTATGCAGATCGAGACCTGGGAACGCAAATGAAGGCTACGGGAGAGGTAATGTCAATTGAAAGGAATTTAGAGGCTTCGATGCTTAAGGCTGTGCGCTCACTGGAAATCGGACGCTACGGATTTTATCTGGAGGAGTTTAGAAATTTAAGTGATCAGGAAATCAAAGACTTTTTATATGAAGCAGATGATAACCGACTTTTTGTAATAGCAGAAGCCCTGAGGCGGGGTTTTACAGTCAAAAAAATTCATCAAATTACTGAGATCAGTACTTTCTTTTTATACAAAATGAAGAATATAATTGATCTGGAAAAATCTCTAGCTGCAGATAAAGATAATATTGCGGGAAATAAAGAACTTTTGCTAAAAGCCAAGGAAAAAGGTTTTTCCGATACGGAGATTGCTCTTTTAACTGAAAAGACTGAAGAGGAAATAAAAGCTATCAGAGATAGGCTGCAGCTGAAACCTGTATTTAAAATGGTTGATACCTGTGCAGCAGAGTTTGAGGCAGAAACTCCCTATTATTATTCTTCCTATGAAAAGGTTAATGAGGCGGAGCCAACAGAGAAGAAAAAAGTAATGGTCATTGGTTCCGGTCCAATTAGAATCGGGCAGGGAATAGAATTTGATTACTGCAGTGTTCATTCTGCCTGGACCTTAAATGAAGAGGGTTATGAGTCAATTATAGTTAATAATAATCCGGAAACGGTCAGTACTGATTTTGATACCTCAGACAGATTGTATTTTGAACCGCTGACCAAAGAAGATATTATGCATATTATTGAAAATGAAAAGCCAGAAGGTGTAATCTGTCAATTTGGAGGCCAGACAGCTGTTAATTTAGCTGAACCGCTGGCAGAGGCAGGAGTTGAAATTTTAGGAACTTCGGTTGATTCTATTGATTTGGCAGAAGATAGAGACCGTTTTATTGGACTTTTAAATGAATTGGATATTCCGGTACCTGCCGGTGAAGTTGCGGCTTCGTTAAAGGAAGCAGAGAAAATTGCAGCAGAAGTTGGTTATCCAGTGCTTGTTCGACCTTCTTATGTGCTCGGAGGCCGGGCAATGGAAGTTGTCTATAATAAAATAGAATTAGAAGAATATATGAAAAATGCAGTTAAAGTTTCACCTGACAGACCGGTGCTGGTGGATAAATATTTAACCGGAACTGAAATTGAGATTGATGCAATCTCTGATGGAGAAACAGTGATTGTGCCGGGAATTATGGAACATGTAGAAAGAGCAGGTGTCCACTCCGGTGACAGTATAGCAGTTTATCCACCTCACCGTCTATCTGATAAGTTAAAGAAAAAAGCAGTAGAATATACTAAAAAAATTTCGCGAGCGCTGAATGTTAAAGGTGTTGTTAATATTCAGTATGTGGTCAGCGAAGGAGAAATCTATGTGATTGAGGTTAACCCCCGCTCCAGTCGGACAATTCCTTATCTGAGTAAGGTAACAGGTGTACCAATGGTTGATCTGGCGACAAAGGCCCTGCTTGGACGCAAACTAAAAGATTTGGGCTGGGAAAGTGGGATGGTTTCCGAAAAAGAACATGTAGCAGTTAAAGTTCCAGTCTTTTCATTTTCTAAATTAACTGAAGTGGATACCAATTTAGGACCGGAGATGAAATCTACTGGAGAAGTGCTGGGATTAGCTGAAAGTTACGAAAAAGCGCTCTATAAAGGATTGATTGGTGCCGGTCTGGAAATTCCAAGAGCAGGTACAATTCTGGCTACAATTGCAGATAAGGATAAAGAAGAAGCTGTTGAATATATTAAAGATTTTGCAGAACTCGGTTTTCAAATTACAGCTACTGCAGGAACAGCAGCTGCCTTAAAAGAAAAAGGGCTGGAAGTCGATATTGTTAAAAAGATAGGAGAAGGCTCACCCGATTCTCTGGAAATGATTTCTAATGATCAGATTGACCTGGTTATAAATACTCTAACAAAAGGTAAAATACCGGAAAGGGATGGCTTTAGAATCAGAAGATCTGCAGTTGAAATGGGAATTCCCTGTTTAACTTCACTGGATACAACTCACGCTATGCTTAAAGTTTTACAGGAAATTGAGCACGGAGAGAGAATTGAATATAAAGCACTTCAGGATTATCAATAAAATGAGAATAATTTATTTATTATTGAGTAAATTATTTTAGATCTTATTTTGATTTGATTTTGTAAACTTATATCACCGATTATCATGGTTAATACCAGGATAATCGGTATTTTTTAGATAATAAGCTAAAAATATTGGTAGTCAGGCAGAATAATGAAAAGATGTTAAATTTGATTAGAAAAGAGTTTGGTGAGGTAGAGTTAGAGCAGCTAATAGTTACAGGTAGATATTTAAAAACAATTTTACAGAAAATATATCAATAAGATATTGTAAAAGAAGCAGTTGAAGGATTATTTTACTGCCATATTACGGACTGATTTTCTTTTTTGCTTTAGAGCAAAAGAAAAAACTAAAAAGTACAGCTTAGTTTCTAACATTTATAATGCCAACTGCTGCCGCAGTTTTTTCTTTAAGTTATATTAGTTGGGTTTATGGATAGGGAATGCGATTAATTTATTTAAGTAGAAATCTAGTATAATATTTTGTGTTTTTATTCACTATAACCAGGTACAAAACGGCCGTTTTGTACCTGGTACCAATTATGTTATAATAAGCTCAAAATAGAAAGAGTGAGTAAACTATGATCTTAAATTATTTAATAACTTTAATTTCCTTTGCAATTATACTTTTTTTGAATTATATTTTAGATACACATATTTTAATATCTGTTGTTATAGTTTCAGCAGCTGTTTTATTAATAATTTTGCTAAAAAAACAGCTTTTAAGTGGACTGAAATTTTTAATTATTTTAATGAGTATTTTGTTAATTAGTTTTATGTTAACCTATTTTACCAGAGAAGATTTATCAGTTTCATTTCAGGGAGAGCTGATAAATGAGGGAATAAAATTAATAACTCACACTGTTAATCGATTTAGCAGTACGAGTTTTATAGAGCTTAATCTAAACTATTCTAAAGAGGATTATAATCATCAGGACTGGCAGCCGCCGGCAGGTTATGAAAATAATAAAATTAACTTAACTGATTCAGATGGCTATTTATTAAAAAAGCAGGATTCAGATCACAAAAAAATTATCTATCAGCTGCATGGTGGAGCTTATATTAGCCCATTTTCTGAAAATTATAATGAAAGTGCTCTAAATTATTCTAAAGCCTATGATCAAGCAGATGTGTTTTCACTTGATTACCGTACATCTCCGCAATATGAGCATCCTGCCGCTCTGAATGATGCTCTTGAAGGATATCAGTATCTGCTGGATAAGGGGTATCCTGCTCAAAAAATAATTATTGCAGGAGATTCTGCTGGAGGAGGACTGGCTCTGTCCCTGGCAGTAAAAATAAAGAATCTTGAATTACCAGCTCCAAAAGCATTAATTTTGGCTTCTCCCTGGACAGATCTGGCAGCAGAAGGTAAGAGCTATCAGAATAAAATAGAGGCAGATGCTTTTTTTGGTTACCCTGAAGCTGAAAAAGCTCCTCGCTATCCGCTGCCTCTTACTTATGCTGGAGATCAAAATCTTAAAGATCCATATCTTTCTCCTGCTTATGCTGATTTAGGTGGTCTGCCCCCTATTTTAATTCAGACAGGGAGTGAAGAAATATTGTTAAGTGATAGTAAAAAGATTGCAGAAAAAGCAGAAGAGGAAGGAGTCGAGGTTGAATTTATTGAGTATAAAGGAATGTATCACAACTTTTATATATTAACTCCTTCAATTCCCGAAAGTAGAGAAGCATGGCAGAAAATTGAAGATTTTATCAATTAGTTATGTTTTGTGTTTTTATTCACTATAACCAGGTACAAAAATGAAAATATTTCTTGACTTAAAATCTCTATTCTGATAAACTTAGTTCAAATAAGATAATGATTCTTTAAATTAGTCCAGAGAGGCTAGTAAGGGAAAATATAAATTTTAGCAACCTTCTTACTATGCCGTGAGAAGGTTATTTTTTTGCCGCTAGATATATTCTCCCCAAAAAGGAGGTAATTTTTTTGGATAAGTCAGAAATGAGGATTAAAAAAGAACTGATTGATTCAGCAGCCATGGGTCGTGCAATTACAAGAATTGCTCATGAGATTCTGGAAAAAAACAAAGGAACTGAGGATCTGGTTTTAATAGGAATTAGAACCAGGGGGGTACCACTGGCCGAAAGACTGGCTGCAAAAATTGAAGAGATTGAAGGAATTAAATTACCAACTGGAATTCTGGATATTACACTTTATCGTGATGATCTCTCAACAGTAGCTCAGCAGCCGATTGTACACCGGACCGAAATTCCTTTTGATATCACAGGGAAAAAGGTTGTGCTGGTTGATGATGTTCTTTATACCGGTCGAACGGTTAGAGCAGCACTTGATGCTCTGATTGACCTTGGTCGTCCCTTACAGATTCAGCTGGCTATTATGATTGATCGAGGTCACCGGGAGCTGCCAATTAGAGCAGATTTTGTTGGTAAAAATTTACCGACTTCTAAAGAAGAAGTTGTAGATGTTAATTTTGAGGAAATTGACGAGAAAGATGCAGTTTTACTGCTGGAAAAAAGCTAGAATAAAAACAGTTTAATAATGTATCCTTTAAATTGGTCCAGAGAGACCGGTAAGGAATTAATTTAGCAGAAATCTATCTATGTCAGTAGAGGTAGAAAATGCTTAAAGAGTTTAAACTCCTTATCAGTCCAGTCTGGTAGGGAGTTTTTTTAATGTTTATTTATAACTTATTTTTTAAAGAGGGAATTTGATAAAAATTTTAGAGATTTTATTAAAAAGTTTTTCAATAATTTTATAACATCCAGGAGGTATAAAATGAAAATTTTAAAACAAAGCAAAGAAAATTTAGCACAGCTTAAAGAAGATGGAATTACAAGACACCGATTATTTATTCTGGCCTTACAGCATATGTTTGCCATGTTTGGCTCAACGGTTCTGGTACCGGCACTGACCGGCTTAAATCCCGCAGTTGCACTTTTTACTTCCGGACTGGGAACACTGATCTTTCATGTAATAACCGGTGGAAAAGTTCCTGCCTATCTCGGTTCTTCTTTTGCCTTTATTGCTCCCATAATAGCGGCTCAAAATCAATTTGGCACAGAGGGAGCTATGCTTGGAATTATAACAGTTGGTCTTGTGTATGCACTGATGTCATTAGTAATCAGACTGCTGGGAACAGAATTTTTCCGCAAATTACTGCCGCCGGTAGTAATTGGTCCGGTGATCATTACAATTGGACTCGGGCTGGCTCCAACAGCTAAAGATATGGCTTCAGAACATCTTTTGGTTGCAGCTGTAACACTCGCAATAGCAGTAGGAGTCAGTGTTTTTGCCAAAGGAATAATTAAAGTAATCCCAATTTTACTTGGAATTATCGGCGGTTATACTTTTGCAGCCTTTTTGGGACTTGTAGATTTTGCTCCGGTAATGGAAGCTTCCTGGTTTGCTCTACCAAAGTTTGCCTTTCCAGCAGTGAGTGGTAATCTAAAAGCTATTTCGCTTGTAGCACCAATTGCTCTGGTAACCATGGTTGAACATTTAGGTGATGTTGTCGCAATCAGCTCCACTGTAAAAAAAGACTTTATAGAAGAACCCGGCCTGCACAGAACCCTCCTGGGTGACGGAATTGCAACTTTAGTTGCTGGACTTTTTGGCGGACCACCTAACACAACTTATGGAGAGAATGTAGGGGTTTTAGCTTTGACAAAAGTATATAATCCAATGATTATTCAGCTGACAGCAGTGATAGTAATCTTAAGCTCTTTTGTACAGAAGGTTGGAGTATTGATTCAGACTATCCCGACAGCAGTAATGGGAGGAATTGTCTTTCTACTCTTTGGTATGATCGCGTCAATCGGACTCAGGACTTTAGTAGAAAACGAAGTTGACCTTTCTAAAAATAGAAACTTAGTCATAGTTTCGGTAACTCTGGTAGTAGGGATTTCAAATCTGACTCTTAATTTTGCCGGACTGGAATTTGGCGGTATGGGCCTGGCAGCGATAGTCGGAATAGTAATGAATTTAGTTTTACCGGCAATGGAAAACGAAATTGAGGATAAAGAACTGGAAGAGGAACTAAAGCTGGAAGCAGAATTGAGATATGAAGCTAACTAAAATACCCGGGCAGGAGGTAAGCAGATGAGTTTAAAAAGAAAAGATTTTTTGGGGCTTTATGATGTATCCAAAGAAGAAATTAATGAAATTTTAGATACAGCAGTTGCCATGAAAGATATTTTAACCAGGACAGTTAAAAAAGTTCCAACCCTCAGGGGAAAAACTGTAATTAATTTATTTTATGAACCTTCAACCAGAACTAAGTTTTCTTTTAATCTGGCTGCGAAGAGATTGAGTGCAGATGTGATGAGCATTTCTAAATCTTCCAGCAGTATAGCAAAAGGAGAGAGTCTGCTGGATACCGCAAAGACAATGGAAGTTATGGGAGCTGATGTGGTAGTTATCAGACACAGTGCTCCTGGAGCAGCTAAATTTCTGGCAGAAAATATTTCAGCCAGTGTACTTAATGCAGGAGATGGTGCTCATGCTCATCCAACTCAGGCTTTGCTTGATATTTACAGCATTAAAGAAAAAATAGGAGAAATTGCCGGACTGAAAGTTTTAATTGTAGGAGATATTGCTCACAGTAGGGTGGCCCGCTCAAATATCTGGGGTCTAAATAAACTGGGAGCTGAAGTATCTGTTGCCGGTCCCCAGACTTTAATTCCAAGGGAAATAGAAAAAATGGGGGTTAAGGTTTATTCTGACCTGGATCAGGCTCTGGAAAATGTAGATGTGGTCAATATTTTAAGAATTCAGATGGAAAGACAGGAAAGCGGACTTTTTCCTTCGATTAGAGAATACAGAGAAATTTATGGAATGAATGCAGAGCGCCTGGAGAGAATCGGCAAAAAAGCTATGATTATGCATCCGGGTCCTATGAATCGCGGTATAGAAATTGAAAGTTCAGTTGCCGACAGCTCACAGTCAGTAATTACCGAACAGGTAAAAAACGGTGTGGCAATTAGAATGGCGCTGCTCTACCTGCTGGCCGGGAGGGAGATAGATAATGAAAACCTTAATTAAAAATGGAAAAGTGTATGATTCTAAAAATGGACTTGCTGGAAAATATGATATTTTAATTGAAGGTAATAAGATTTTTGAAATAAATAAAGAAATTAAAAATCAGGGCTATGAAGTGATAGATGCTGAAGATAAAATTATTATTCCTGCTTTAATCGATATGCACACTCACCTTAGAGAACCCGGTTACGAAGAAAAAGAAACAGTTAAAACCGGCTGTGAGGCAGCAGCGGCTGGAGGGTTTTCTGCAGTAGCAGCAATGCCCAATACAAAACCGATAGCTGATAATCCGGCAGTTGTCGAACACCTTAAACTTAAATCAGAAAAGGCAGCAGTTAGAGTTTATCCAATTGGAAGTATCACTCAGGACAGTAAGGGAGAGGTTCTTTCTGAAATTGGAACCCTGGCTAAAACTGGTGTTAAGGCCCTGTCAGATGACGGGAACCCGGTGATGAACTCTGAAATTATGAGGCGAGCAATGGAATATGCATCTGCCTTTGATCTGCCAATAATTGACCACTGTGAGGATGAAAATCTTTCTCAGGATGGAGTAATGCACGAGGGCTATTATTCTACAATTTTTGGCCTGAAAGGAATTCCGGCAGCAGCTGAAGAAATCATGGTTGCTCGGGATATAGTGCTGGCAGAGATGACGGGTATTCATCTGCATATAGCTCACTTAAGTACTGAAGGGAGTTTAAATCTGGTCAAAGATGCTAAGGCCAGAGGAGTAAATGTAACTTTTGAAGTTACACCTCACCATTTACTGCTGACTGATAAAGAAGTAGGAGATTATAATCCTGATACCAAGGTTCATCCACCACTTCGTTCGGAAAGAGATAAGAATATTTTAGTTGAAGCTTTAAAGGATGGCGAAATAGATGTACTGGCAACCGATCATGCCCCCCATACTTTTGAAGACAAACTGGGAGAGTTTGATTATGCAGCCTTTGGAATTTCCGGGCTGGAAACAGCTCTCGCACTGTTATATCATAATTTTATTAAAACTGAAATCATCGACTGGGACGATTTACTCAGAATGTATTATTATAAACCAGGAGAGATATTAAAGATTGAATCTGAAGGTTTAAAACAGGGAGCTAGAGCTGATCTTTTAATTTTCAATCCGGAGCGGGAATGGACAGTAGATAAGAAGAATTTTAAATCTAAGGGTAAAAATACTCCTTTTGACGGCCAGAAGTTAAGCGGTAGAAATGAATTGACTTTTGTTGGCGGGAAATTAGTTTATGATGACCGAGGAGGCAAAAATGAAATACTTTATTGATAAGCTGCAGCAGAAAATTGAAGCCAAAGATTCAAGAATTTGTGTTGGACTGGATCCTCATTTAGAATTATTACCGGAAAATGTACTGGCCGCTGATCTTTTAGAAGATCTGGAATCAAATCAGGAAGAAATTGCAGCCGCAGTTTTAAAATTCAACCAGAATTTAATTGATGCTGTTGCTGATATGACAGCAGTTGTAAAACCACAGATGGCATTTTACGAAAAACTTGGGATTTCAGGGATGGAATGTCTCTGGCAGACTATGGCCTATGCTAAAAGTAAAGATTTAATTGTGCTGCTGGATGGAAAGCGAAATGACATTGGATCTACGGCAGGAGCTTATGCAGAAGCTTATCTGGAAAACAAAAATACAGAGGTAGATTCGATAACAATCAATCCTTATTTAGGCAGTGATGGAATACTACCATTTTTAAAAAATAAAGAAAGAGGAGCTTTTGCACTTTTAAGAACTTCCAATCCTTCTGCAGTCGATCTCCAGGATCTTAAATTGGATGACGGCAGGACAGTTTATCAGGCTGTTGGAGACTTTTTGCAGAATTTAGGAAGTGACTATCTTGGTGACTGTGGTTATTCAAATCTGGCTGCAGTAGTTGGAGCAACTTATCCAAAAGAACTCAAAGAAATTAGAGATCAGCTTGATTCAGTCTTTTTCTTAATCCCGGGTTACGGAGCTCAGGGTGGAGGAGCCGAAGATATTAAAGCCGGTTTTGACAGTGAAGGCAGAGGAGCAGTTGTTAATTCATCCCGCGGAATCAATTTTGCCTACAGAAAAGAAGAATTTGCCCACTTTGGGGCCGAAAATTATGCTAAGGCAGCAAGAGCAGCAGCCGAAAAAATGAAAAATGAAATCAATGAGTAGTACCGGGTACTTGGAAATTATTTCCAAGTACCCGGTACCAACAAAGGAGGAGTTTATGTTTAAAATTATTGCTAATAGAGAGGTTGGACCTGGAATTTTTCAGCTTGTCTTAAATTATGATCAATTACCACAGCAGCCGAAGCCGGGACATTTTTTCAATATTAAAGTCAGTCAGAATGGCAGTGATGATCCACTTTTGAGAAGACCCTTTAGTATTTTTGATTTTGATGCAGCAGAAAAAAAGATTGAATTTATTTACAGAGTTGTTGGTAAAGGAACCAAAATTCTTTCTAAATTAAAAAAGAATACTGAACTTGATGTACTTGGACCTCTGGGAACTCCTTTTTCTCTGGATGCAGCTGAAGGGAATGTTCATTTAATTGGCGGTGGAATGGGTATTGCTCCTCTGTACTATCTTGCTAAAAAATTAAAAAGCAGCAGACAGACAGTTTATCTTGGAGCTGCAAATAAAGCAGAATTAGAGTTTTTTGAGAAAAAATTTAAGGGACTGGGGGTAGAATGTCATCTGGCAGCGATGGAAGAAAAACTTGAGATTAAAGGTTCTGCCCTGGTTTTATGGTTAAATTATCTTGAAAAAAATACCCCAGATTATGTTTACACCTGTGGGCCGGAAAAAATGCTGGCTGCAGTTGAAAAAGAAGCACTTAAAAATAATATTGGGGGCGAACTTTCTGTAGAGAAAAGAATGGGCTGTGGAATTGGAGTCTGTCTATCCTGCAGCTGTGAGACAAGAGAAGAAGACCAGAAAAACAAAAGAGCCTGTGTGGAAGGGCCAGTTTTTGGACTGGGGGAGGTAATTCTCAGTGCCTGAAAAGCAGCAAGAAATTATTGATAATAAATTAACAGAAGCTGACTTAAACTTAGAGGTAATGATGAGATCACAGCAGTTTCAGCAGCAAAAAGATTTAAAATTAAAAAATCCCCTGATTACCGCTTCCGGAACCTGTGGTAATGGCAAAGAGCTGGCTGATTTTTACGACATCAATCAGCTGGGAGCTTTTACAACTAAAGGAATTACAGTTGAAGCCCAGTCGGGAAATAAAACTCCCAGGATTGCAGAGACTGCATCAGGAATAATAAATTCTATTGGTTTAGAGAATCCAGGAGTCAATAACTTTATTTCAAATGTTTTACCTGAGACTAGTAATTACAGCCTTCCCATATTCGCCAATATTTCTGGCTACAGTAAAGAGGATTTTATAACTCTGGCGGAGAAATTAGAAGATAGATCAGAATTAGCCGGAATTGAAGTCAATCTTTCCTGTCCTAATATCAAAGGTGGAGGTATGATTTTTGGGACTGATCCGGAAAAAGTATTTGAGATTACTAAAAAAGTTAGAGAGATTTATTCTGGCTACATTATTGTTAAGCTGACTCCCAACATTACTGATATCACAGAAACTGCTCTGGCCGCTGAAAAAGCAGGAGCAGATGCAGTGGCTATGATTAATACACTTTCAGCAATGAAAATTGATATAGATCAGCAGAAACCGCTACTTGCCAATACTTTTGGTGGTCTTTCAGGGCCAGCGGTGCGGCCGGTAGCAGTTAAAATGGTTTATCAGACTTACAAAAAATTGGAAATTCCAATTTTAGGTCTGGGAGGAGTCCAGAGCGGTAGTGATGTAATTGAATTTATGCTGGCTGGAGCGACAGCAGTTGGAATTGGGACAGTCAATATGATTGACCCAACAGCCGGACCCCGAATAATTAGTGAAATTGAAGGTTATATGCTCAGACATCAGATTAAAGATTTAAGTTCAATTATTGGAAAAGCCCATTAAATTTAAAAATTCAATCTGTCTGATTACAAAAATAAGTTGATTTTATTTTTGTATAGTTAAATAAAAAATTATTTATAAACTTATAAAACAGGAGTGAATTAGATGACTAAAGAAGAAATTAGAGAATTATTAGTAGAAACAGATGTGATTCAGGAAGGCCATTTTGTTTTAAGTTCAGGCCGACATGCTGATATTTATATGCAGTGTGCCAAGGTTTTACAGTATCCAGAACATGCTTCAACTCTGGCAGCAGAAATTGTAAGAAAATGGGGAGATAAAGAAGTGGATGTAGTTGTTGGTCCGGCTCTGGGAGGAGTTGTATTATCCTATGCTGTGGCTGAAGAATTGGGAGTCCGCTCAATTTTTAGTGAACGCAAAAATGGGGAGATGAAAATCAGGCGAGGATTTGAACTAAAACCAGGCGAAAAAGTATTAGTTGTAGAAGATGTAGTAACTACAGGAGGGTCAGTTAGAGAACTACTTGCAGTATTAGAAGAACTGGATGTAGAAATAGTTGGATTAAGCTCCATTGTTGACCGCAGTAATGGAAAAGTTGAATTTGATTATGATTTTAAGGCACTGCTTCCGGTCGATATCAAATCATATAAGGCAGGAAAGTGTAAATTATGTGAGCAGGGGGAAGCTATAACTCGCCCGGGTAGTAAAGAAAAATAAATTTTGCATTTTATACTTCAGCTGATTATAATATAAAGCAGAGTAAAATAATAATATTTAAGGAGCTGTGATAATAATGCAAAAATATGATTTTGTTCATTCCTGTATTCGAGTAATGAATTTAGAAAAATCAGTTGAATTTTACAAAGATGCTTTAAATCTGAAAGAAAGCAGACGCAGAGATTTTCCAGAAGCTGAGTTTACTTTAGTTTATTTAACAGATCAGAATGAAAATTTTGAGCTGGAATTAACTTATAATTATGATCAGGAAGAACCTTATATAATTGGTAATGGTTACAGCCACATTGCAGTGGTTGTTGATGATTTAGAAAAATCTTATCAGCGCCACAAAGAAGCCGGCTATGAAGTGGGAGATTTAAAAAGTTTGAGTGAAGGATCTTCAGGTTATTACTTTATTACAGATCCTGATGGCTATAGAACTGAAGTTATAGCGAGATAACAGGGTACCGGTCACTTGTAAAAAAATTGGAATTCAAAATCAAAAAAATAATCCATAAAAAAAGCTCAACTTCTGGCAGCAGAGCCAGTGGTTGAGCTTTTTGTAGTTTAAGCCCAAAATAAGATTTATTTCTACTTGGTTTAAAAGAAATTTACATATATTTAATAATATATTAATACTTCTGTGACATATAACATTTATAATAATAATTAAATAAGAAAAGGAGTGTTAAAATGGAAAAAATAGAAACAGATTTACACACACATACTGTTGCAAGCGGTCATGGCTATTCCACAATTGATGAAATGGCAGGAGGAGCTTTTAAAAAAGGTATAAAATTAATTGCATTAACAGATCATGGGCCAAAAATGCCGGGTGGATCAGATATCTATTATTTTAGCAATTTATCTGTTGTACCTGATTTATTGCATGGTGTTAGAATCATTAAAGGTGTAGAGGCTAATATATTGGATGATGGAAAATTAGATTTATCAGATAAAATACTTAATTGTTTAGATTTTGTTTCAGCTGGTATTCATAGTTTGACAGGACATAATTTACACAGCAAAAAGGATTATACAAGTGCTATGATTAAAGTAATGAAAAATCAATTCCTTGACATGATTACTCATCCTATACAAAAAGAATATCCAATACATTTAGAAAAAGTTGCTAAAGTTGCAGCAGAAAATAATGTTATTTTAGAGTTGAATTCTAGTTCTTATAATCCTAAAAAAGGTTATATAAGGGGAGTTAAAAGAGATTCACTTAAACTATTAGAATTAGCAAATAAGTATAAATTGAAGCTTGCTATTAATAGTGATGCTCATTTTTATAGCGAAATTGGAGATTTTTCTAATTTAGATTTTATTTTTAATAATAATAATTTCAATAGAAAACTGATAGTCAATCGTAGTTTAGATAGTATAACAAACTATCTTAAAAGAAGAGATAAAGAGATTTCTAGACTTAAAAAAACTATTTAAGTTTCTATAAATTTAGATTATAATATAAAACTATTTTTAAAAAATATTGATTAAAATAATAATTTTTTAAAATATAATAATAAAATAGCTTACGACTTCCGATAAGGGAGTTTTTTTAATTTTTAAATATACTTAAGCAAAAGATGATATTAACTTTAATTTAAATTCCAAGAATAAAATCATAAAAATTTTTTTCATGCTGATTTAGCTGATAATTTTTTCTTTTGATCAGAGAATATTCAAAATCAAGCAGATTGGCATGTTCTGTTTCAATATCAACTATTTTTATAAGTTCTCTTTCCAGTTCAAGATCAATAGAACTTCTTGGAAGAAAACCAAGACTGCTGCCATTAATTATGGACTGTTTTGTTATATTTACAGAATTGCTGACAAGAGAAACATTAAGTTCATTTATTTTATAATTTATTTCAGCTAAAAAATTATTAATTAAATTATAAGCACTAGAATCTTTTTCCCGCATAATAATTGGAATCTTTTTCAATTCTCTTTTTGTAATAAGATCCTGTTCAAATTCATTAGAAGCACATAAAACCAGGCTGTCTTCAAAAAAATCATATTTATCTATATATGGACACTGCTCACAATTCTTTTCAAAAAACAGATGGTCACAGTTTTCCATTCCAGCCAGAATCCCAAGGTTATAGTCATGTTTTAAAACTTTATTTAAAACTTCAGAAGAATTAAAGGTATCAATTTTTACCCGCAGTTCATTATAATTTTCTTCAAATTTATGTATTTTTGATGCAAAATAAAAAGAACCAAAATTCTGACAGGATGCAATAACTAAATGTTTGTTTTTATTTTTAATCATTTCAATTTCATTAAATAAATTTTCTTCTAGATGTAGGATAGTTTCTGCATAATCAAAAACTTTCTCGCCTATCTCTGTTAAAACAACTCCTTTATTTGATCTTTGGAGTAGAGGCATCGAAAAACTCTCTTCTAACTTCTGCAGCTGTTTACTTAAACCTGGCTGAGTAATATGAAGAGTTTTACTTGCTTTAGAAATACTTTTACATCTGGCAGTATAATAAAATGATTTTAGATATTCTATCTTCACTAAAAGACCTCCTTTTTAAATCGTAGATTCTGCATATAACTATCTGTTATCATATATAACAAAGATTCATTTTTCAGGTGTTAATAACTATTATATACTACTAGGTGCAGTCAGTAAATTATTTATAAAAGTTAATTTAAGCACAAGGGAGGTAGTTAAAATCGAGAAAGAAACTTATTTGCTTGAAGGATTATTTTATTTGAGAAAAGTAAAATAAATAATATTTTTTTAGTCAACTTAGAGAAAAAATTAACAAACAATTAAATTTTATTATAGGGGAGAGATTATTTTAAATGAAGAACAATATCAAGAAAAATCAACTTTGGGCAGCACTAATTTTAATTTTTATTATGATCATAGCCGGAAATCAGCTGGCTGTAATTGATCAGGGACTTACATTATCTTTAATAACAGGCTTGTTTTTTGGTTATCTATTAACAAGAGGAAGATTTGGCTTTGCCGGGGGAGTCAAAAAAATATACATAACCGGAGAAGGAAGTTTAACAAAAGCACTTTTAGTTATGTTTGGGGTGACAATTATTGCAATGGCTGGTCTGCACTGGGGAGCAGCAGCTGATGGTGCAGTAGTCAGTTATCTGGTTGAAGGAGATTTAATGCAGATTCCTGGCTCAGCTTCGGTCAAGGTTCTAAACCTGGCTACTCTAATTGGTGGCTTTACATTCGGAATGGGAATGATGCTTGCAGGTGGCTGTGCATCAGGAACTTTAACTGATCTGGGTGAAGGAGCATTTCGTTCTGCTATTGCACTATTATTTTTTGCTATCGGTTCAGTACCAGGAGTTAGTATGCGCTATGCTTTTGATCAGTCGAGTTTAGCTGATTTTTCAACAAAAATGTATTTACCACACCATTTTGGTTATGTTGGTGCAACAGTTATTTCCTTAGTTCTGCTTCTGGGAATGTATATGATGACCAGAAAATATGAGAGCTTCAGACGGAAAGAAAATCATTTTGAAGAAATGGAATACACTAAAGAAGATTTACCTCTAGAAGAAACTGAAGCTGATGGATTTTTCAGCTTTAAAACATATCATAAGTTTTTTATGGAAAGATGGTCATTTATGCGAGTTGGTCTGCTGCTGGCTGTAATGTTTGTATTTGTAGTAAATACAACCGGAAAATCCTGGGGTGTAACTTCAGCTTATGCAAGATGGGGAGTAGCTTTATTCGATAACCTTGGTTTTGATATGACCGGTCCAGCTTTTCAAGCTCATTATGCAACAGTTCAGCAGGGTTTAATTAATGATGGAGGGACAATCAGAAATATCGGAATAATTTTAGGCTCCAGTATTGCCTTTTTACTGGCCAGCAAATTTAAATTTGACTTCAATTTCAATTTAAAAGATGCTGGATATTATGCTCTTGGTGGAGCTTTGATGGGCTTTGGTGCCAGAATGGCAAAAGGTTGTAATATTGGGGCACTGTATTCTGCTATAGCTAACTTTTCACTTCACGGCTGGGCTTTTTTAGTTGCTCTAAGCCTGGGTGGTATATTTGCGCTTAAAATATTTGCAGGTAAGGTAAATATAATTCCTGCCAGCAGATATGAGGAATCAGAGGAGAAAATTGCTGAAGAACTATCTGCTTAGTTTAAAGATAATTAATTGAGATTAGAATTTATTAAAAAAAAAGAATTTACAGGAGGAATAAAATATGAGTAAAAAGATTTTAGTTGTTGGTGGAGTGGCCGGGGGAGCAGGAACAGCAGCCAGGGCAAGAAGACTGGATGAAGATGCAGAGATCATTATGTTTGAGCGGGGGCCCCATGTTTCTTTTTCTAACTGTGCCCTGCCCTATCATTTAAGTGGAGTTGTGCAGGACTGTGATGATTTAGTTTTAATGTGTCCTTCCAAGTTTGCCGAACAGTACAATATTGATGCCAGAGTAAACAATGAAGTATTAAATATCAATAGAGAAGATAAAACTGTTGAAGTAAAAGATTTAGAAGCTGGTGCAACATATATTGAGGATTATGATAAGCTTGTTTTATCTCCGGGAGCCAATCCAATCAAACCCGGCAGTATTAAGGGTGTAAATAATGAAAATGTCTTTACCATCCGTAATGTAGTAGATATTGATAAATTAAATCAATATGTTGAAAAAAATAATGTTGAAAATGTTGCAGTGATTGGTGCCGGTTATATCGGTGTTGAAATTGCTGAAAACTTTATTCACTCTGATAAAAATGTAGCTTTAGTAGAAGCTATGGATCAGGTTTTACAGCCTCTGGATTTTGATATGGCTCAGATTCTGCAGAAAGAACTGCATGACAATGGGATCAATGTAGTAGTTTCTGATCCTTTAACTGAGGTGCATGATGATCATGTTGTTTTAAAATCAGGCAAAAAAATTGATGCAGAAGCAGTTGTTTTAGCAATTGGTGTCAGTCCGGAAACAGAACTGGCAGAAAGTGCAGGACTAAAAATTGGAGAAACAGGTGGAATTGAAGTAAATCACAACTATGTAACCAGTGATCCCGATATTTATGCTGTAGGGGATGTAATTGAAGTCTATTCTAAAATAGCTCGCTGTAAAACAAGATTACCACTGGCCGGACCGGCTCAGAGACAGGCTCGTGCTGCAGCAAATCACATGTACAATATTCCGAATAAAAATAATGGAGTTATCGGTTCTTCTGTAATTAGAGCCTTTGACTATAATGCTGCAACAACTGGCTTAAATGAAAAGCAGTTAAAAGATGCAGGAATTTCTTATGATTTTGTTTATGTAATTCCAACAGACAAAGTGGGATTAATGCCAGATGCCAACCCACTTCACTTTAAATTACTATATGAAGTACCAACCGGTAAAGTACTGGGTGCTCAGGCTATCGGTAAAGGCAATGTAGATAAGAGAATTGATGTGATAGCAACAGCTATTTTAATGGATGCAACAGTAGAGGATTTGACAGAATCAGAACTGGCCTATGCTCCACTATTTTCAACTCCCAGAAATGCAGTTAACCAGGCCTCTCTGGTAGCGACTAACCTGATTAATAACCGCTTCCGTCAGATACCGGTAACCGAGGTTAGAGAATTAGTAGAAAAAGATGCCTTTATTGTTGACGTTCGCGAAAAAGAAGAATATGAAATGGGTCATCTAACAAATTCCGTTAATATTCCTTTAAGTGAATTAAGGGAAAGAACAGATGAGATACCTGAAGACCAGCCGGTATATTTACACTGCCGCTCAGCTCAGAGAAGCTACAATGCCTGTCTTGCTTTACAGGGCAGAGGTTATGATAATGTAATTAATGTCTCAGGTTCATTCCTCGGCGTCTGCTGTTATGAGTATTTCTTAGATCAGACAACAGAGCGAGAAAAAATTGTAACAGAGTATAACTTTGAATAAAAGTTTTGCTGAAAAGATAAATTAATAAAATAATGTTTGAGAAATTAAAAAGTCCGTTTAACTGGAGCTTAAAATCTGCAGCTGAACGGACTTTTTATTTAAGATCAGTAATATTTTAATAAATTTTATTTTATTAGATTTAATTATTTTTTTGAAGCTTATTTTTAAGCATTTGTTTTTCATAATATCCTCATAATATCCTCATTTTTTTTACTCTCTTTAAAAACTAAAGCCAAAAATGGTAAAATTTTCTAAGTACCCGGTACCTATTTTTTTAAAATTAAGGCAGGTAAAGGTACCGATTATCTTGAATATATTATATAGAGAAAAGAGACAGAGAAAGGAAGATTTATTTGCGACAAAAAAATACATATTTAGCTTTATTTTTAAAGTCAATCCCGATTGGTCTGGCAAATACTCTGCCCGGGGTCAGTGGGGGAACTATCGCCTTAGTTTTAAATATTTATGAAACTTTAATTAATGCTATTAAAGATCTTAAAATCAAAAAGCTGAGCTTTATTGGTCTGGGAGCAGTGCTGGGAGTTCTTATTGGCTCGGCAGTAATCACTGATTTTTATGCTTCTAATCCCTTAATGGTAAATTATTTTTTATTTGGACTGGTAATTACTTCAGCTCACTCGACCTACAGAAAAATTGGCAGTTTTAGTTTTTTAAAACTGCTTTTTATGCTTTTAGCATTTGCACTGGCTTTATTTTTCTCCCGCGAAATCCAGCTTGGTTTTATTAATGCTCAGGGTTTGATGCTCTTTTTCATTGCTGGTTTTTTTGGCAGTATTGCTATGATTTTACCGGGGATCAGCGGTGGGACGCTTTTAATTTTAATGGGGGTTTATCATCCAATCTTAGCTGCAGTTAATAATTTAGAAATAATAACCCTTTTAGTTTTTGGAATTGGTATGGGAGCTGGACTTTTAGTTTTTGCCTGGCTTTTTTCCTATCTGCTTAAAAAACATCAGGCTAAAATTATGGTAGTTTTGACCGGTTTGATTTTAGGTTCAGCAGCTGCAGTTTTTCCGGCTCGACTGGAAATTGCAGGTTTTATAGCCTTTGCTGCAGGAGCAGTTTTGATAATTATTTTAGAGATCATCGGTAAAAATACTTAAATGAGGATGAATAATTGTGGACTTTAAATATTATAATTATCAGCAGAATTTATTTAAAGAAATTATAAGCCGGGAGGCAGAAGTTTATCTTTTTAAAAATTATCAGGATTTAAAAGAGGCGGTTAGAGTTTATCAGCCTGAGCCTCTGCAGAAGCAGAGTTTATTTTTGACCATCAGGGAATTTAAAGAGAGGCTTTTCAGCAGTGACAAAATACTGATTAAAGAAGAAAAATTACCTTTAATCTTATTTTCAATACTGACTGCAGCAGAAAAGAATGAGCTCAGTCTTGACAGTTATCAGGACATTTATCAGTTTTCTCAGCGCTTTTTCTCTTATTTCAAGCTGCTTCAGGATTATAAAATTGAGGAATTTAAAGGACTGACTCTTTGGCAAAAAAAGAGAGTCAAAAGATTAAACCGAATCAAAAAAAGATATCAAAATAAAATTAGTGAGCTGGGATATATAGATAAGCTGACTTTAAAAGAAGAAAAAAATTTAAACTCTGATTTTTTAAATGATTATCAAAAAATTAATTTCTTCAATATTTTAGATTATAATCCATTCTTTAAAGATCTGCTGCAGGAATTGAGTCAGAAATTCAAAGTGGAGCTGCATCTACAGCTTAAAAAAGGGGATTTTGATGAAGATAAATTGATGCTTAAAGAGATTTCTGCCCCTGCTTTTGAAAGGAATAAAATTGAAATTAGAAAAAGTAATTCAACTTTAAAAAGTCTGGCTGCACTTTTAAATGAATTATCTCAAAGTGAAATAAAAACTGAAGTTATTGATCCCGCTGAAGAAATCGAAACAGCTGATATTATGAGTCAAAAGTTAAATGTATCTAAATATATGAATTATCAAGAAACAGAAGTTTATACTTTTCTAGAAAGCCTTTATCATCTTTATCAGCAGGGGAAAAAGGGTACAGAGGTTTTAATTGAAGTTAAGGAATTGTATTCTTTAACGGCCCAAAAATTATTTAGAGGCTGGCTTAATCTGGATGCAGATGCTCTGCTGCAGATAAAAAATGTTATCAGAGAAGACTATTATTATCTTGATCAGGATTTGATTGAGCAGAAACTACCCTCATTAAAAAAATTATTAGTTTTTCTAAAGGAAATCAGAAAAATCAGGGATATACAAGGACTGCTTAATTTAATAGGGAGTATTTCTGATTTTCTGCTGCATGATCAGGCCAAGGAGATAGCAGAAAAATTTAATGACAGCTTACTAGAGCTTAAGAGTATTGAAGAAATGGGGATTGTAAACAGCTGGCAGGATTATTATTCTGATCGGGGAGCCGGTTTATTTGCCCTATTTTTAAATCATCTTAAATATAAAAGCTTTTCCATTCCTGCAGATCAGGAGGCAGTAAACTTTTTGAATTCCGACAGCGCTGTTCAGTCTAAAAGAAAAAAACTGCTTTTAAACAGCTGTATTCAGCAAAATTTTGCTATCAAAAAAGATGGACTTTTTTTCTTAACTGAAAAACAGCTTCAAAATAATGGTCTGCAGCTTAAACACAAAAAACTACTTTTAAAAAGATATAATTTTCTGCGCCATATTTTCAACAGTGAGAAAGCGGTAATTTTTACTGTAGAAAATGAAGAGCAAAATATTTCTCCTGCAGTTATTTTAGAGGAACTAGCCTTAGAATACAAGCTGAATTTTAAGGAAAATAAATTAAAAGATCTGAGTGAAAAAGAAATTTTAAATAATTTATTTAATTTTAATTCAGAGGCAGAGCTTAAAGTTTATGATTCAGCCGATTTTAATCAGGAAATGCCGCTGGAAAAAGAGGATTTTGGAACTTCTTTTAACTTTAGTTATTATAAATATAAATATCTAAAAGACTGTTATCACCGTTTTTATTTAGAACAGCTGGCCAAACTGGATACAGCTTTAGAAATTAACCCCTCACTTTCTTTAATGGCTCTTGGAATTTTAACTCACGAGATATTTGGAGAATTAATGATTTATGCCAGAAAAAAAAGAATTTCTCCATCTGAAATTCCTGCTTATATAAGAAAAAAAATAATTAAAAAAGCAATTAAAGCAAATGAACTTAGAATAGATAAGGATTACTTGAATTATTATAATCAGGTTATTTTTAAAAGTCTGGAGAAATCATTTATCCATTTTGCTGAGCTGCTCCAGAAATATTTACCACAGGACTATAGTAATATTTTAGTTGAGTGGCCTGAGTGGAATCAAAAGCTGCAGCGATATTTTAGAGCTGCTGAAACGGACTTTTATCTCTCAGGTAGAATTGACCTTCTGTTGTTAGATGAAAATCAATATTTTATTATTGATTTTAAAACAGGCAGTGGTGATTCAAAACAGCTGGATTTTTATTCGCTGATGCTCAGACAAAATTACGAGGAAGAACTGCCTTCAGAAAGCCGCAAAGCCATTTATAATGTTTTTGATGAAGATTTTGAACACTCCTATCATAAAATAGAAAAAGAGGATCAGCTGGGAGCTGAGCTTGAAGAACTGAGCCGTCATCTTTTTGCAGCAGGAGTTTATCAGCGTATATATAAGAGCCGCTGTCAGCGCTGTCCTTACAAATCTATCTGTAGAGTGGAGGTTAAAAACAATGAAAAAAGTTATTAAAGCCAGTGCAGGTACGGGAAAAACTTATAGATTATCTTTAGAGTACCTGGCTGCACTTTTAAATGATATAGATTTCTCAGAAATTATAGTTATGACTTTCACAAAAAAGGCAACAGCTGAGATCAAAAATCGAATACTCAAACACTTAAGGGCCATTATTACTGCTAATGCAGAAAAAGATAATATAATTAATTCTTTAAAAAAGATTTACCCTGAGCTTAAAATTGAAAAAAATAAGTTAGAAAAAATCTATAAGAAAATGATTTTTAATGATGAGGATATCAAGATTTACACAATTGATGCCTTTACCAACCAGATATTTAATAGAGGTATTGCTCCTTTTTTAGAGATCTATAATTATCAGATTATAGATGACAGCCAGAATAGAGAAATTATTGAAGAGTTATTAAAAATAATTTTAAATAATGAAAATTATTATCAGAGACTTCAGAACTTTTTAGAAAATAATTCTGCTCGTGATCTGGATCCCTACTTAAATTTCATTAAAGAAATTGTAAATAATGCCTGGAAATTTATGCTTTTAGAATCTGAAAGCAGAGAAAAATTGCCTCAGTCTGATATAGTAGAACTATTTGAAAGCAGTTATCAGACTCTAAAGTCACTGGCTGAGGTAAAAGGTGAGGAGTTTTCTGCATCTTATTTTGTTAAAGATGGACGCCCATTTTTTGAACAGTATCCTGATTTAAAAACTGAAGCGGCAAAAAAGAAATTTCTTTACAGAAGAAAAAATTATTTATTAAATAAAAGCTATTGGAACGGCAATAAGCTGCGCTCTAAAAAAACGAATGAAATAAAAGAAAAATTGGAATTTGAATATAATTTATTTAGAAAAAAACTAGCTGTCGAAGTTTTTAATCAGGAGGTTATACCTGCAGAAAAAGAAATTATTGATTTTGCTGAGCTGGTTTTATCTATTTATGAAGATCTAAAATTTAAAAGTAGAAAATTCACTCATGCTGATATCAGCAACTACACATTTAAATATTTAAAAAGCAGAGAAATTGGACTAATTGAAGACGGCAGGGCTTCTGATTATCTGCTGGATATTTTAGGGGGGGAATATAAGGCTCTTTTTATAGACGAATTTCAGGACACCAGCATTCTGCAGTGGAAAATTCTGCAGCCTCTGATTAAAAAGGCGGATAATTTTATAGCTGTTGGTGATGAAAAACAGTCAATTTACGGCTGGAGGGGAGGAGAGAAAAAACTCTTTGCTTCTCTGGCAGATATCATTGATGCTGAGAGTGAACGTCTGGAGAACTGTTATCGCAGTGACCGGAATATAATTAATTTGCTCAATGCTTTCTTTTCTGATGCCGAAGTTGACTGGGAATATCATTCTGTAGAGTCAGTGTCAGAAGCTGCTGGATTGACTGAAGTGCTCTATGGAGGCAGTTCTGCCTATTATAATACTGATACTAAAAAATTTGCAGGGCTGGCAGAGGAAAAGCAGAAAGAGATTGAAGAATTAAACTCTCAGATTGAGGGTGATTTAGCAGCTGTAATAGCAGCAGATATCAAAGAAAACTATTCAGCCGATTTTAGTCAGGTGAGTGTGCTGGCCCGGACAGCAAAAGAATTAAATTTAATTGCTGATAAGCTGGAAGCAGAAAAGATTCCTTATATTTTAGAAAATAGAAATTCACTTTTAGATGCTTCACTGCCAGCTGCTCTATCAGATTTCCTTCATTTTGCAGCTTACAGAGATTTTTATTATCTGCTTAAATTTTTACGGAGTGATCTGATTAAATTAAGCCAGCAAAATTTAAAGCTGCTGCTGAAAAAGCAGTCAGAAATTAAAAAATATTTTAACTCAGACGGAGCTGAACTACCGGAATTTACCGAAGAAAAAAACGAGTTTAATCAACTTTTAACTAAAATTAAAACAGCAGTTAATTTAGATTACCAGGGGCTGATCAATTTTCTTTATCAGAAAACTGAAGTTATCAGACTGGCATCTGATAACAGTCTGGCTTTGAAAAATATTTACAGCTTTTTTAAAATCTTAAATTCCTTTTCTTCACTTAAAAATTTGCTTAATTATTTAGATCAAAATAGAGACAGTGAAGAATTAAAACAGAAAAAGGTAGAAAATAAAGAAGCTGTTACCTTAATGACCATTCATCAAGCTAAAGGTCTCTCACTGCCTGTGGAATATTTTTACTGGAATCCCGGCCGCAGGGTTGGCAGAGATGGGGCTGGAATCAACTTCTATCTTGATTTTGATGATGAATATCAAAACCTAAATAATTATCTCTTTATTCAAAATGAATATCTACCAATTTTAGACTGGCTGGATTATGACTTTAAAGAGAAAGCAGAAAAAAAAGAGGAAATGGAAGAAATTAATAATCTCTATGTAGCTTTAAGCAGGGCAGAAAGTGATCTGCATCTTTATGTAGAAGCACCACGCAAAATCAAGCCTGATAAAGCTCTGATGTGGTCAGGCAGCAGCTATGATTATTACGAAAAAATGCTTTTGAATTCTGTTAAAGCAGATAATTTATTGGGGCTGCTGCAGCCTGAACTTAATGGTCAATCAAGGTCTGGGAAAGACGTAAAAGTTGAGCAGGATTATAAACTAGCTGAATTAAATAAGTATTTAAAACAAAAAGCAGATTCTTTGTCACTGGAAAAAGAAAATGAAAATAAAAAATATAAATATTTTCAAAAACAGGCTGATGGTTTAAAAATTACAGAAAGCAAGATTAAAGGTCTGGCTCTTCATTATTATCTGGAAAATATAAAATATAACAGGGAAAAGGAAAAACTTTCTGCCTGCAGACTGCTTAAAAGTAAATATGGAAATTTACTGGGCTCAGATAAAATAGCTCAGATAATTAAAAAAGGAAATCAATTTATTGATTCAGAACCTGAATTATTTTCTGAAAAATATCAGGTTTTTAATGAATATTTATTAAAAGAAAAAACCGATAATGGCGAAAGAAATTACCGTATTGACCGGCTGCTGGTTGATCACCAAAATAAAATAGTTAAAATAATAGATTATAAAAGTGGGAGCTATAGAGATCCAGCCCAGCTTCAAAAATACAGAGAACTTTTAGGAAGAGAACTTAATTCCAGCTGGGAAATTGAAGCTCAATTTTTAGATATTTAAATTTGTTAATTAATTAATATATATTTGAGCTAAAATTGTTTATAATTATATAAGTAAGAAAAGTTAATAAACAGTTTATTTAAAATTATTTATTATAAGTAAAATCAGAAAGGGTGATTTAATGAAAATTGTACTGGTCAGGCATGGGGAAAGCAAGTGGAACTTAGCCAACAAATTCACAGGCTGGACAGATGTTGATTTAAGTGAACAGGGGGTTAAAGAGGCAGAGGAAGCAGGTAAATTATTAAAAGAAGAAGGTTTTAGCTTTGATCTTGCTTATACCTCATATTTAAAAAGAGCAACAAAAACTTTAAATATAATTTTAGATATTATGGATTTACACTGGATTCCTGTAATCAAATCCTGGAAGCTAAATGAACGTCATTATGGTGCTCTTCAGGGTTTAAACAAAGCCGAAACAGCAGAAAAAGAAGGAGCCGAACAGGTTCATATCTGGCGCCGCAGCTTTGATACTCCACCACCTGCTTTAGATAAAGATGATGAGAGATATCCCGGAAATGAAGAAAAGTATGCAGATTTAAGTGAAAATGAGCTGCCGACTGCAGAAAGTTTAAAAATGACTATTGAGAGAGTTATGCCCTACTGGGAAAATGAAATTGTACCCAGAATGGAAGCGGGGAAAAAAATAATAATTTCTGCTCATGGAAATAGTTTAAGGGCTCTTGTTAAGCACTTAGATGATATTTCTGATGAGGATATTTCTTCCTTAAACATTCCAACAGGAAGGCCTCTAGTTTATGAATTTGATCAGGAGTTGAATGTTCAGGATAAGTATTATCTAGGAGATCAGCAAGAAATAGAGAAGGAAATGAATAAGGTTAAAAATCAGGCAAAAAAATAATTTAATCTAAATTTAATTTTTGCTTAATTTTTCTTTAATTTCTCTCTGTTATATTAAAATTGTAAGTAAAAAAAGCTAAAACTAAAAGCAGAAAGATAATTCCTTCCTAAGATATTATATTCCCCGCCTGCAGATTAGGGTGGGGAAATAATCATTAAAGTCTATTTGTTTAAATAATAATTAAAGGATGGTGTTAGTAATGAAAAGAAAGAAAGTTTCATTTCAGAAAGCATTATTGGCTTTAATTGTAATCTCTTTAATAATTTCTACAGCACCTGCTGTGTTTGCTCAGGAGCAGCAGAATCAAAATATTTATGAATCAAATCACTTTGCAGATATAGCCGAAAGGGTAGATAATGGAGTAGTTAAAGTAACAACAACCGTTGAGTCGTCAGAAAGTCAGCAGCTTCCGGAAATGTTTAATGATCCTTATTTCAGGTTCTTTTTTGGTGATCGTTTTCAGGCACCAGAACAGCAGCCCCGGCAGAGACAGGGTTTTGGCTCAGGTTTTATAGTTTCTGAGGATGGGTATATAGTAACTAATCAGCATGTAATTGAAGATGCCGATGAAATAGAAATAGCCATCAATGGCATAGAAGATCCAGTTAAGGCAGAGGTTGCCTGGTCTGATTTTAGTCTTGATCTTGCAGTGTTGAAAATTGACACATCAGAATTAGAAGATGAGATTACACCTTTGGAAATGGGAGATTCCAAAGAAATTAGACCTGGAGACTGGGCAATTGCAATTGGTAATCCTCTTGGTTTTGAGCATACAGTTACTGTGGGTGTGATAAGTGCTACAGGGCGTCCGATTCAAATTCCAACTGATGATCGACAGCTTAGAACCTATCAAAATTTAATTCAGCTTGATGCAGCAATTAACCCTGGTAATAGTGGAGGTCCTTTACTTAATAATCGAGGTAAGGTTATTGGTATAAATACCGCTGTTTCAAGAGTTGGACAGGGTATCGGTTTTGCGATTCCTGTCAATGAAATCAAAGACATTGTTACTGAACTCCAGAATACAGGTGAGGTAACAAGACCCTGGATTGGTATAGCTTTTAATGAAATAAATAAAGATGTGCAGGAGTATTTTAATTTAGATAATCGAGAAGGTATAATTGTTATAGAGGTTTATAAAGACAGTCCTGCCGAAAAAGCTGGACTCAAAAACTATGATATAATTAAAGAAGTAGATCGGCAGGAAATCAAAGACACCTCCGATTTAACTGAAATAATATCTGAAAAAGAAGTTGGAGATAAAATAATGTTTAAAGTTATTAGAGATGGAAACACTCAAATTTTAGTAGGAAGAATTGGCGATAAACCAAATGATCTTTAAAATTTAAAGGAATAGTAAAACACCGGGCTTAAAGAGCCCGGTTTTACTGTTTAATTTTAATTGATTTGTTGATATAATAAAAGGGGTGAGTAAATTGAACAAAAACATACTGCTGATAGAAGACGATTCTCAAATAGCTAGATTTGTAGAATTAGAACTCGAACATGAAGGTTATCAAGTTGAAAAATTTGATAACGGTTATGATGGCATTAATGCTTTAAAAGAAGATATTTATGATTTATTATTATTAGACATTATGCTGCCCGGACTTGATGGAATCGAAGTCTGCAGTAGAATCAGAGAGTTTTCGGATATTCCAATAATTATGCTGACAGCTAAATCAGAATTGGAAGATAAAGTAGAAGGTTTAGATACTGGAGCAGATGATTATTTAACCAAACCATTTGAAATTGAGGAACTGCTGGCTAGAATACGAGCTCATCTGAGGAGAGATGAAGGTAATGTTGAATCAGATAATATTCTAACAACTGCTGATGTTGAGGTTAACCTTGATGCTCATGTAGTCAAGAGAGCTGGTGACGAAATAGAGCTGACAAAGAAAGAATATGATCTCTTAGTTTATTTAATCAAAAACGAAGGTATAGTTGTCAGCAGAGATAAATTATTAAATAATGTCTGGGGATATGATTATACCGGGGAAACCAATATAGTGGATGTTTATATTCGTTATTTACGCAGTAAAATTGATGATCCATTTGAACAGAAACTTATACATACAGTGCGTGGAGTCGGTTATGTATTGAGGTCAGATAAAAATGTTTGATTTTGTCCATAAAAAAAGCAAGATTTCCTGGAAAATAACAATTCTTTATGCATTTATGTTTATGATGTTAATATTCCTAGTCAATCTTTCTATTTATTTTTTCCTTTCTAATTTTATTGATGAGAATATCAAAAAAAGTATAAATAATACCACAGAATTGGTGCTCTCCCAGTTTTCTGGTATTGGTGACCCGGCTAATTTTTTTGATACTGATATTTTACAGCAGATTAGCCGCAGTGAAGAAAATATATTTTTTAGAGTGCTGAATAATGAGGGGAAAGTTCAGGCACAGTCAAAATACCTGGAAGAAATGGATATTCCAATCAGCGCAGAAATTGAAGAATTTCGTTCAGAAAATAAAATATTAGCAGTTAAAACTATGCCGATGAATAATTTTGTTTTTTCACGCGGTTATTTACAGGTTGTTAGAGATATTACTTTTGAAAAAAACTTTCTTGATTTTTTAATCATAGTTCTAACTATTGCTGCTGGAATAGGAGCCTTGATTTCGGTCTTTTTGGGTTATTTTATTACTAAAAAAATGCTTTCTCCAATTAATAAAGTTACGGAAACTGCCAGAGAGATTAGCTCCAGTGATTTAGGACGCAGGCTTGAGGTTCGCGGACCTGATGATGAGCTCAAAAAATTAGCTTTAACCTTTAATTCAATGTTAGACAGGCTGGAAAAATCGTTTAAAAGACAGAAGCAGTTTGTATCTGATGCCTCACATGAATTAAGGACACCTATATCTGTAATAAAAGGTTATGTAGATCTGCTTGACCGCTGGGGTAAGGAGAAAGAAGACGTTAGAGACGAGGCTGTTGAAGCTATAAAAAAAGAAACTGCCAACATGAAACAGCTAATGGAAAATCTGCTGCTTCTGGCTCGTGGTGATGATAGTAAACTAAAAAAAGAAGAAGAATTATTTAATTTTAATAATCTGGTTAAAAAAATAATTAAAGAATTTCAGCTGATGGAAAAAGAGATCAGTTTTGAATTAGAAGAAGAGGCAGAAATAGAATTTTATGGTGACCGTAATTTATTCAAGCAGTTATTGAGAATATTCCTGGATAATGCTGTTAAGTTTACTTCAAATAACGGGGAAATAAAAATAAATATAGACAAAGTTAATTCTAATAATTTTTATTTCTCTATTGCAGATGATGGTCCGGGCATTTCAGAAAAAGACTTACCATTTGTTTTTGATCGTTTTTATCAGGCTGATAAGTCCAGGACCAGAAAAGATAATAACAGGGGTTCTGGTTTGGGTCTTGCAATTGCCAGACAGATTGTTGACAGTTATAATGGTTATATTGATGTAGAAAGTGAAGAAGGAAGTGGAACCAAATTTATTATTGTACTTCCTCTAATTCAAAAGAATAATAATCAATAATAATAAATTTAAATATATGAGTTTTAAATGGGAGATGATTCTTTTGTCAAATAACGAAAACGAGGAGAAAAAAACACTTTTTTTATTAGATGGACATAGTTTAACCCATAGAGCATTTTATGCTCTACCATTATTAACTAATGATGATGGTGAATATACCAATGCGGTTTTTGGATTTGTAAGGATGCTGTTTAGTTTAACAGATGAGTGGAATCCTGACAGAATGATAATTACCTTTGATAAAAAAGCACCAACATTCAGGCATGAAGAATATGAAGATTATAAAGCGGGTAGAAAAAAAATGCCGGAGGAACTGGTGCCGCAAATACCACTGCTGCAGCAGACAATAGAAAAGTTAAAAATTCCAATGATGGCCAAAGAGGGTTATGAGGCTGATGACCTGCTGGGTACTCTTTCTAAAGAAGCAGCAGAAGAGGGATATAAAGTTTATATTGTTACTGGTGATCGGGATGCTCTGCAGTTGGTATCTGAAAATGTAAATGTATTATATACACGTAAGGGTATTTCTGATTTAGTTAAATTTGATTTAGACAGGGTAATGGAAAAATATGAACTTCCTCCAGAGAAATTAATAGACAGAAAGGGTCTAATGGGAGACAGCTCTGATAATATTCCTGGAGTGCCGGGTATAGGTAAAAAGACAGCTTTAAAGCTGCTTAAAGAATTTGGATCAATGGAAGAAATTTTGGCTAATATTGACCAGGTTTCGGGCAAAAAAAGAAAAGAAAATCTGCATAAGTATGCTGAACAGGCCAGGATGAGCTACAGACTTGGCAAAATAAAAAGAGATGTTCCGGTTGATGTTGATTTTGATCAGTGCCGCCTGGACCTTTATGATGACCAGGAAGCTGCGGAACAATTTGAAAAACTTGGTTTTACCTCTTTGCTGGACCGTTTTGATTTTAAAGAGGAAGCTAATTCTGAAAATCTTGAAGTTATAAATTTAGAAAAAGAAGATTTAATCAATTTCAAAGAAAAGGTTCTAGAAGCCGGGGAAATAGCCGCGACTGTAAATTTAGCTAAAGATAGTAAAGCTATTGATGGTAAAATAAAAGAATTTTTATTTTCTCTAAAAGATGAAGAAAACATATATTTATACCAGCCGGATGCAGAAATCGATCAGGTTGTTAAAGAAATTTTTGAATCAGAGAAAATAGCAAAACTGATTCCTGATGCTAAAGAAGCTTCTCTTGCTTTATTAAAACATCAAATTGAGGTTTTAAACATTTGTTTTGAACCACTACTTGCTTTTTACCTGCTGCAGCCGTCTTCTTCACTGCCGGAAGTAGAGGAAGTTTTTAGCCGTGAATTAACTTTATCATTTGATGAGCTGGAAAAAGAAAATAAACTGGCTGTAAAAATTTCTAAGCTGTATGAATTAAAAAATAAGCTAATTAATAAATTAGAAAAAGACGATTTGCTTAAGTTATATCAGGAAATCGAGCTTCCTCTGATAAAAGTTCTGGCCCGGATGGAATATAATGGTGTTAAAGTAGATAAAGACTGGCTCAATTCTCTATCAGAGCGGCTTGGAAAGCGTCTCGAGATAATAACTAACAGGGCTCATCAGCTGGCAGGAGAAGAATTTAATTTGAATTCCCCCAAACAGCTGGGAGAAATTTTATTTGAAAAATTGGGGCTGCCGGTGATCAAGAGAACAAAAACCGGTTATTCTACAAATGCCAGTGTTTTAGAAAAATTGGAAGGTAAACATGAAATTATTCCTTTGATTTCAGAGTATAGAGAGCTGGCAAAATTAAAATCAACCTACATTGATTCGCTGCCCCCTCTGATTAACGAAGAAACAGGTAAAATCCATACCTCCTTTAATCAGATGGTAACCGCTACCGGAAGACTAAGCAGTACAGATCCTAATCTGCAGAATATACCAATTAGAACTGAGGAAGGAAGAGAGATCCGCAAGGCTTTTATTCCTTCTGAGGAAGATATGCTGCTTCTGGCCGTAGATTATTCTCAGATTGAGCTCAGAGTTTTTGCTCATTTAAGTGGAGATCAAAAATTAAAAGAAGCTTTCAATTCTGGAGCTGATATTCATACAGAAACAGCAGCTGAAGTTTTTGAAGTAAAGCCGGAAGAGGTATCCCCAAACTTACGCCGCCACGCTAAGGTTATTAACTTTGGTATTGCTTACGGAATGAGTGCTTACGGTCTGAGTCAGGATTTAGATATTGCTGTTGAAGAAGCTCAGGAATATATTGATAAATATTTTGACAGATTTTCTGGAGTTAAAAAATATATGGACCAGACTATAGAAAAGGTTAAGGAATGCGGTTATGCAGAAACAATGTTTGGCCGCCGCCGTTATATTCCGGAAATCAACAGCAGCAACTATCACCGCCGTTCATTTGCTGAAAGAACTGCAATCAACACTCCGGTTCAGGGAACTGCAGCTGATATAATGAAAAAATCAATGCTTGATGTTTATGATGCTTTAAAAGAAGCAGAGCTTGAGTTAAATATTTTACTTCAGGTTCATGATGAACTTGTATTTGAAGTTAAAAAATCAGATTTAGAAAAAGCTGCAGAATTGATCAAAGAAAAAATGGAAAATACAGCTGAGCTGGATGTGCCTCTTTTAGTTGATCTTCAGACAGGAGAAAACTGGAGAGACAAAAAGGATTATGAGGTGGAAAATAATGCCTGAGCTGCCAGAGGTAGAGACTGTTGTTAAGGGCCTCAGGCCTTTAATTACAGATAAAATAGTTACTGCAGTTGAAATAAGAGAAAAAAACATGATTGCATATCCAGAAAATGATATCGAAAGCTTCAGAGATTCTTTAATCGGTTCAAAAATAGAGGCTGTCAATCGCCGCGGTAAATATATTATAATTGAACTTAGCCAAGATAAAAATATGGTAATTCATCTTAGGATGACCGGTAAACTGCTGGTAAAAGAGGTTAAAGAATTTAGAGATAAACATACTCATGTTATTTTCAGCCTCAATGATGGACAGGAAATTCGTTTTAATAATATCCGAAAATTTGGCCGGGTTTATTTAATTGACAAAAATCATCCAGAACAGGCCGGTGGGCTGGCTGATTTAGGTCCTGAACCTTTAAGCGAGGAACTGACTTTAGAAGATTTTAAGAAACTTTTTGAAAATAGAAGGGCTTTAATGAAATCTCTGCTTTTAAACCAGCATTTTGTGGCCGGAATTGGTAATATTTATGCAGATGAAATTCTTTTTCGCTCAGCTGTTAGGCCTGATAGGACTGCTGACACTCTAACTGAAGCAGAAAAAGAAGCAATTTATCATAATATGCGTGATATTTTAGAAAAGGGAATAATTTATGGAGGAACCAGTTTTAGTGATTATGTAAATGCTTTTGGTGAAAAGGGATCATTCCAGGAAGAATTAAGGGTGCATCAGCGTGAAGGAGAAAATTGTTATGACTGCGGCAGTATAATAGAAAAAATTAAAATCAGCGGACGCTCAACGTACTTTTGTCCGAAATGTCAAAAATAGAGAGAGGGATGCTTATGATTATAGGTTTAACAGGTGGTATAGCTACTGGTAAATCAACAGCTGCTGAATATTTAAAACAAAAGGGAGCTGAAATCATTGATGCTGATCAGATTTCTCATAAAATCAGTCAAAAGGGAGAAAAGGGCTGGCAGAGGGTAGTTGATGAATTTGGTCAAGAAATTTTAGGAAAAGATGGAGAATTTGATCGAGAAAAACTGGCAGAAATCGTCTTTTCTGATTCTAAAAAGAGAAAAAAGTTAGAATCACTGCTGCATCCCTTAATTATTTATAAAATGAAAGAAAAAGCATATGAGTATTTAGAAAAAAATAAAATTGTAGTATTTATGGCACCACTACTTTATGAAGCAGGACTGGATCGTTTTTGTGATCAGGTCTGGGTTATTTCTAGCTCAGAGCAAACACAAGTAAATAGATTAAAAAAGAGAGATTCTCTCAGTAGAGAGGAAGCTTTAAAAAGAATTAATTCTCAGATGCCCATCTCTCAAAAAGAAAAGAAGGCGGATGTAGTTATTGAAAATAATTCAACTATTGCTGCTTTGAAGGCAAAATTAGATTTATACTGGGAAAAGATATTGAAAGGAGCAGATGCCAAAGTGATTAGAATTGCCCTAGTAGCTCATGATGAGAAAAAGGAAGATATGATTAAATTTGCTAAAAAGCACAGAGAAGTTCTATCAGACATGAGGTTGATTGCTACCGGCACAACCGGGCAGAGATTAATTGATGAAACAGGACTTGCTGTTGAAAGAATGGCCTCTGGTCCGATAGGTGGGGATCAGATGATTGGAGCAGAAATTGCAAAAGATCGTCTGGATGGAGTAATATTTTTAAGAGATCCCTTAACAGCTCAACCACATGAGCCTGATGTAACGGCTTTATTAAGACTCTGTGATGTTCATCAAATTCCTCTGGCAACAAATTTAGCAACTGCTGAAATGATTATTCACTCTCTAGCCCAAAAAAACCGTATTTAACTTAAGGGAGGATAAATATAGTTGAGGATAAAATATCTATATAGAGTAATTATTTTGGTGATTTTAGCTGCAGTATTTTTTATATTAACTAACAGCAGCTTTGATTTATGGACAGTCAGAAGAAATTTGGCTCCAGTAAGATATCAGAGTGAGATCAGAAAATATGCTGATAAATTTGCCCTTGATGAAGAATTATTAACTGCATTAATTTATGTGGAGAGCAGATTTGACCAGTATTCTGAATCTCCCAGGGGAGCAGTTGGTTTAATGCAGCTGATGCCTTCAACCGCAAACTGGATAGCTGATCAACTGGGACATAGTAATTTTAAATTAGACGATTTAGATGATCCTGAGTTAAATATAAAATTTGGCAGCTGGTATTTTGCTTATTTATATCAGAAATTCGATAAAGATTTAATTATAACCATTGCTGCTTATAATGCCGGGGAAAATAATGTTCGAAAATGGATTAATAATGGCTGGGAGGGAGATATGCAGCAGGAATTACCATTTTTAGAAACTGATAACTTTGTTAGGAGAGTGCTGTCTACCCGGGAATATTATAAACAAAATGATATATAGTTGTATACAACTTGATTTTTTAGCTAAATAATTATATAATTTTAGTTAGTGAAAACTTAAATATTTAAAATCTTATCAATAAGTTAAATTTTTATTTGTTTAGATTTTATAATTTTTATAAAGAGGGAGGGGATAAACTTTAAGTAGTTAGAAATTAAAAAGCAATATTTTTTTCAATTAATTATTAGGAGGGAATTTCGAGTATGAAAAAAAATTTAATAGTTTTTTTAAGTTTAATTTTGGTTTTAGCTATGGGTTCTGCTGTAGGAGCTCAGGAAGAAGTTAAAAATCCTGACACCCTTGTTGAAGTTAATATGGGAAATATAGATAGTCTTGATCCTCATTATCAGTATGATTCTGCAAGTGCAGAAATTATTGATAATGTTTATGAAAATCTAATTAAATTTGATGAAGGGGATATTACAGAATTTTTACCACATCTTGCAACTGAAGTACCAAGTGAAGAGAATGGTTTAATTAGAGAAGACGGTACAGTCTATGAATTTCCTATTAGAGAAGGAGTTACTTTCCACAGCGGAAATCCATTAACTCCTGAAGATGTTAAGTACAGTTTTCTGCGTGCATTAATTCAGGATAGAGATGGTGGACCTGTCTGGATGATTTATGAACCACTTTTCCAAAAAGGTTCATTAGCAGAAGTAGTTGAAGAAGTTTTAGGAGAAGAAAAAAGCCCTAGTGATTTGAGTGCTGAAGAATCTGAAGAAGTATATGCTTATTTAGAAGAAGCAATTGAAATTGATGGAAATAGTGTAATCTTTAATTTACCTCAGGCTTTCCCACCTTTCTTAAGTATTATTTCTCAGGGTAATGGTCTGGGTGCAATTCTTGATAAAGAATGGTCTATTGAACAGGGTGACTGGGATGGTGAGCCAGATTCTATAGCTGAATACACTAATCCTTCTAAAGAAGATGACCCATTATTTGAAGTTATGAATGGTACTGGTCCTTATAAGTTAGTTGAATGGGTCAATGGTGAAGAAGTAGTGTTAAATAGAAATAATGATTACTGGCGTGAACCTGCTTCAATCAGAAAAGTTATTATTAGAATGGTTGATGAATGGTCAACACGTAAGTTAATGTTACAGCGTGGAGATGCTGATATTGTTTATGTAGATAAGCAGTATATGAGTCAGGTTGAAGATATGGATGGGGTAGAAGTTATTACTGGTCTGCCAAATATCTATATGGGAGCCGGACTTATGAACTACAATATTGTGACTGATGGTAATTCAGATGTACACAGTGGAGAATTAGATGGTGAAGGTGTTCCTTCTGATTTCTTTAGTGATATTGATGTGAGAAAAGGATTCCTTTATTCTATGAATTATGAAGCATTTATTAAAGATGTACTAGAAGGAGATGGACAGCAGGGACGTGGACCTATTCCAGAACCTTTATTAGGTTTTGATGAAGAGTCTCCAACTTATGAAATGGATCTTGAAAAAGCAGAGGAACATTTCAGAGAGGCATTTGACGGCGAACTCTGGGACAAAGGATTTGAAATTACAATTCTTTATAACTCAGGTAATGAAGTGCGGAAAAGTGCTGCTGATATGTTAAAATATTATGTTGAGCAGATTAATCCTGATTTCAAGATTAATGTTCGCGGAATTCAGTGGTCTTCTTATCTTGATAAGTTAATTGCTGGTGAGTTTACTTTAGGCTTTATAGCCTGGGGAGCTGACTATGCAGATCCACATAACTTTGTAGTTCCTTTCTTAGGTAGTGATGGAACTTACGGTGGATTTAAAGGCGAAGATTATGTAAGTTATGCTGAAGAGAATATAGATCCTTTAATTGAAGAAGCTGTTTCTTTAACTGATCCTGATGAACGTGAAGAGATTTACAGAGAATTACAGCAGATTTCTTATGATCAGGCAATTGATATGTATCTCTATCAGCCAACTGCTCAGGTTGTTATGAAAGACTGGGTTAAGGGCTGGTACTATGATCCAATTAGAGATCCAGGACAGTATTTCTATGATTTAAGTAAATAAAAATTATTAAATAGAATATTTACAATAAATATCTGGGGGGATATTTTGCCCTCCAGATATGTTATTGTTTATATAATTAAAAAGTTAGAAAGGATGAAATTAGAGGATGATTTCTTATATTTTAAGGCGTTTATTTATTCTTCCGGTAATCCTCTTTGGAGTTAGTTTATTGATTTTTTCGATGATTATGATGCTGGGACCCTATCAGAGATTAAGTACATATATTACTGATCCTGCCCAATTAAAAGGAGCAGAGGACATTGATCAGTTGGTTGCAAAATATGGACTTGATGATCCCTGGTATGAACAGTATGGTCGTTGGATTACAGGAGTTGCACAGGGTGATTTTGGGTGGTCAGAATCAGCAGGAGCCCCGGTAACAAGTGCTATAGCCAGTAGATTTCCTGCAACAATTGAACTTGCATTATTATCTTTAATACCGGTTATTTTTGGTGGTATTATTCTGGGAGTTATATCGGCGGTTCATCATAATAAAATAATCGACCACACAATACGAATATTTGCAGTAATTGGATGGTCGTTTCCTTCGTTTGTATTTGGATTACTTGTTTTAATGATTTTCTATGGAGTTTTGGGCTGGCTGCCACCAGGAAGATTATCAAACTGGGCAACAGATATTGTTCGATCAGCAGAATTTGTAAACTATACAGGCATGTATATTTTAGATGGACTACTGAATCTTGATTTTGCTGTAGTTTTAGATGCAATTAGACATATGATTGCACCAGTTATTACAATTTCAATTTTATGGTGGGCTTTTATATTAAGAATTACTCGATCTAATATGTTAGAGACCTTAAAGAAAGATTATATTAGAACTGCAAGAGCAAAAGGACTGGCAGATAATGTTGTTGTTTATAAGCACGCTGTTCGAAATGCACTAATCCCGGTAGTAACAGTTGCTGGTCAGATGGTGCTTGGACTTGCAGGTGGTTTAGTAATTGTAGAAAGTATTTTTAATATAAGGGGATTAGGTCAGTTCATGGCCAGATCTGCTCAGCAGCTTGATTATCCAGGTGTACTGGGAGGAGCTTTATATTTTGGTTTTTTATTAATTTTAATAAATCTTTTTGTAGATGTGTCTTATGCTATAATTGACCCAAGAATTAGATTGGAGTGATGGTTTAGTGGAATGGCAAGAAGTTTTAAAACGTTTATTACAAAATAAAATCTCTTTATTAGGTATATTAATTATTTTATTCTTTATTATTATAGCTGTTTTTGCTCCCTGGATTGCACCACCCAAAGATGCTGATGAACCATATTTAATTCCCAGAGGTGGCTGGTCAA
The DNA here is from genome assembly GCA_046541575.1 of Halanaerobium sp. Classification (GTDB taxonomy): domain Bacteria; phylum Bacillota; class Halanaerobiia; order Halanaerobiales; family Halanaerobiaceae; genus Halanaerobium. The sequence goes on from JBKHDA010000001.1 coordinate 65,267, forward strand.
TTCAACCCCAGCCTCCAAGTGAAGAATATATCTTCGGTACAACTGAAGGTCAGTATGATATTTTTTATGGTATTATTTGGGGTACCAGGACTGCATTTCGGATTGGTCTGATTGTTGTAGGCATTAGCAGTACAATTGGTATAATTGTGGGAACAGTGGCTGCATATTATGGTGGTCTGGTAGATGAAATTATCATGAGGATCACGGATATTTTTATGTCAATTCCCTTTATAATTGCTACCATTGTATTTGTTACTATTTTAGGTCAGGGTATAACAAATGTTATGATAGCCTTAATTACATTTAGCTGGATGAGTACAGCAAGATTGATGCGTTCACAAGTTTTATCGGTTAAGGAAGACGAATTTGTGCAGGCAGCTGTTGCTTTGGGGGCAAATGATTTTAGAATAATTTTTAGACATATTATTCTTAATACAATTTTCCCGGTTGTAATCCAGGCTTCGATGAGAATGGGTTCAATGGTTATTACTGCTTCCACTTTAAGTTTCTTAGGTGTGGGAGCACCAGAAGGTTATGCTGATTGGGGTCAGATGATCTCTTTTGCCCGTAACTGGATTTTAGGTGTAGAGGGTAACCCTCTTAATTATTGGTATACTCTGGTAATTCCTGGAGCTGCTATTACATTATTCTGTCTCTCCTGGAACCTAATTGGTGATGCCTTTCGTGATATTTTAGATCCAAAACTTAACTAGTTTTGTTAAATTGACGCTAATAAGGTAGGTGAATTTCTTGAATAAAGAAGCTTTAGTAGAAGTGAAAAACTTAAAAACATATTTTTATACAGAAGAAGGAGTAGTTAAGGCTGTAGATGGAGTAGATTTTGAAATCTATCCTGGCGAAACTTTAGGTATTGTAGGAGAGTCCGGCTGTGGTAAAAGTGTTACTTCTTTATCAATTATGAGGCTGGTTGAATCTCCACCTGGAAAGATTGAGGCAGGCGAAATAATATTTAATGGTAAAGACCTAACAAAACTATCAGAAAAAGAAATGAGAAAAATTCGCGGTAATGACATTTCTATGATCTTTCAGGAGCCGATGACTTCCTTAAATCCAGTTTATACTGTTGGAGATCAGATTATGGAAGCAATTATGCTGCACAAAAAAGTAAATAGAAAAGAAGCAAGAAAACAGGCCGTAGATATGCTGCAGAAAGTAGGTATTCCACTCCCGGAACAGCGGGTAGATGAGTACCCCCATCAGTTATCAGGTGGTATGAGACAGCGTGTTATGATTGCTATGGCTTTAAGTTGTGATCCACAGCTTTTAGTTGCTGATGAGCCGACCACAGCTTTAGATGTTACTATTCAGGCTCAGATCTTAGAATTAATGAATTCATTAAAAGAAAGTTATGGGATGTCAATTATGATGATTACTCATGATCTAGGAGTAATTGCAGAGGTTTCAGATAGAGTAGCAGTAATGTATGCCGGTAAAGTTGTAGAGTATACAGATGTAGATACATTATTTGATGATCCCAAACATCCATATACCTGGGGACTGATGAATTCAATCCCTAAGTTGGATAGGGATGTAGATCGTCTGGAAGCAATTCCGGGTAGTGTTCCATCTCCACTTAATTTTCCAGTGGGCTGTAAGTTTAATACCCGCTGTCCATTAGCTGAAGGAAAATGTTATGATGAAGAACCACCTTTAGAAGATACTGATGGAGGTCATATGGTTCGCTGCTGGAGATATGAAGACTTAGAAGAAATCAAAAAACGCGGAGAACGAATTTATGAGGATCGAGGTGTTTTAGAATAATGGCTGAAAATTTACTTGAAGTTAGAAATTTAAAAAAATATTTTCCGGTAAAAGCAGGAGTTTTTAAAAGAACAGTCGCTCATGTCAAGGCTGTTGATGATATTTCCTTTGCAGTAAAAGAAGGAGAAACACTCGGTCTGGTTGGAGAGTCAGGTTGTGGTAAATCAACAACGGGTAGAACAATACTGCGTCTGCTGGAAGCAACTGAAGGAGACGTTATTTTTGAAGGTAAAAATGTAATGGATCTGGATAAAAGAGCAATGCGGGCCATAAGACGTGATATGCAGATTATTTTTCAGGACCCATATGCATCTCTAAATCCAAGAATGACAGTTGCTGACATTGTTGGTGAACCGCTGGATATTCATAAACTGGCTAAAAATAAAAAAGAACGCAATGAAAAAGTCAAGGAAATTCTTGAAAATGTGGGGCTTGGAGCAGAATATATGAACCGTTATCCCCATGAATTTAGTGGTGGTCAGCGTCAGCGTATAGGTGTAGCCAGAGCCCTGGCAGTAGATCCTAAGCTTATTATTGCTGATGAGCCTGTATCTGCTCTTGATGTGTCAGTACAGGCTCAGGTAGTTAATTTACTGCAGGATTTACAGAGGGAATATGGATTAACTTATCTTTTCATTGCTCATGATTTAAGTGTAGTTAAGCATATAAGTGATCGAGTGGCAGTAATGTATCTGGGTAAGATAGTTGAATTAACGGATAAAAAAGAATTATTTAAAAATCCGATTCATCCTTATACTCAATCACTACTATCTGCTATTCCAGAGGCAAATCCGAAAAAGAAAAAGGATAGAATAATTTTAAAGGGAGATGTTCCTTCACCTGTTGATCCACCTTCCGGGTGCCGCTTCCATCCTCGCTGCCCTAAAGCATTTGAACCCTGTCCTGTGAAAGAACCGGAGTTTAAAGAATATGGAGATGGACATTTTGCTGCCTGTCATTTATTAGATCAATAAATAATTAAATAGGAAAATTATTAATCCCTGAACTGGATAATTAAAATCCAGACAGGGATTTTCTTATTTTTAGAGAATAATAATTTATAAGAGCATTTTTATCTTAAAAATTATTATAAAAAGTGTTTATAAAACCGGCTAATATAATTAGCTCTGGAGGTATAATTCATGAATAAAAATAAAAATTTAATTATATTAATTATAGTAATTATTTTAGTTTCATTTATTATCAGTACAGCAGCTGCAGAGGACAACTTGAGGATTAAAGTCAATCAGAGACCTCTTAATTTAAATCCTATTTATGCAGCCAATGATACTGAGCTGATGATTATTCGACAGCTTTTCGATAACTTAGTTAAATATGATAAAAATGGAGAAATTGCAGCTGACCTGGTAGAATCATGGAAAGAAGATAGTTCTGCCTCTGTTTTTAAATTTAAACTAAAAAAAGATGTATATTTTCATAAATATAAAATTGATGGCAAAGAAGTAAAAAAAGAGAAGCGAAGGGTGAGAGCAGATGACTGGAAGTGGTCGCTTGAATATTTAGCCTCACCTCAAAATAAGTCTCCTTATGCTGAACTTTTAAAAAAGGTAAAAGGTTATCAGGATTATCGACAGGGAAGTAGTGATGAAATATCAGGCATAAAAGTTTTGGATGACTATCAGCTGCAGATAGAATTAAATCAACCTTATGCCCCTTTTATTAATAATTTAACCAAAGAAGCTGCTGTAGTTTTACCAAAAGAAGCAGTTTTAAATGAGAATAAAAACTTTTCAATTTCACCAGTTGGCACCGGTGCTTTCAGAGAAATTAATTTATCTGAAAATAAGGTTACTTTAAGCAAAAATAAAGAATACTGGAAAAATAATTATCAAAAAGAAAAGCTGCCTTATTTAAATCAAATAGAGATTTATTTTAATGATTTTGATTTATTGAATGATTATCAAAGCTTTGATTTGTATCAATTAAACAGTGAGGATTTTAAAAAATATAATGAAATGAAAGACAAATTTAGCAGTTATCAGCTGCAGGAAATCAAAAATGGAATTTATTATTATTTAGCAGTTGACTGCAGCAGTTATCAAAAAAATCAAGCTAAAATAAAGAACATTAAAAAAAATATAGGAAATTTTCTAAAAGAAGAAGATTTAATTGAAAAATTAAATTCAAATAAAATTATCTCTATTTCAAATACTAATAATCAGATTATTTTTGATAGACTTGATAATTGTCTGCAGTGTTCTCAAAATTCAGCAGAAGCTGACTTTGAAGTTCAGAATCAGGAACTGCTGGATTTATATATAAATAATTCAGATCAGAATTTGAAATTTGCTGAACTGATAAACAAACAGCTCAGAGATATTGATTTAAACATAAAAAAATATAATTGGGCTGATTATTTAAAAAAACTGCAGCAAAGTAATTTGAATAACCAGCTTTTTATAATGAGTTATGATTATCAGAATAAATTTGATTTTATATATGATAATTTTTATTCAAAATCAGATAAAAACTATTCTAAATATCAAAATAGCCGACTTGATAATTTGGTTGAATATTTAATGTTAAACAATAATCAGCAGAGTAAAAAAAGAGCCTATCAAATAATTGAAGAAATTTTAATGCAGGAAAACCCATTTCTCATCTCTATTCAGGGAGGAGAAAGTTATTTAATGTCAGAAAAAATATCAGAGCCGGATTGGTTTTCAAATATATATTTGGATAATAATTTTGAAAAATTATTTTTCAAGTAAATTTATGTTAAAAACTTCAATAACCCTGAAAACCTTTTCATTGTTTTCAGGGTTATTTCAGCAGCAAAATTAACAGAAAGTTAGCAAAGTTTTTAATTTATTGATTATAAACTTTATAAAAGTTAATTAAGGGTTTTTAGGGGTCTGTTCCTTCAAATCAGGCATTTTTTTCGTTAAATTGCTTAATTATCAAAAAACTTTGATTTTTTTGCAGGATTTTTTGGTTGTGCATTGAATATATTAAATAGTGAAATGGATTTCAAAAAATTCTGGGAGCTAAAACTATGGATGTTACTATGAAAGATGTAGCTAAATTAGCAGGTGTTTCATTAAGCACAGTTTCACGTGTTTTGAATGATAGTTCTTTAGTGAGAGAAGAAACAGCCAGAAAAGTTCAAAAAGCTGTTGATAAACTGGATTATCAAATTAATGATTCTGCTCGAATTTTAAGAACCAATACCAGTAATTTAATTGGAGTTATTGGAGCAGGTATGGAAAGACCATTTTTGGCTAATCTGCTTAAGGGAATCGAAGCAGAAGCCAGAGAACGAGGTTATGCTTTAATATATGGTGATTCTGATGGAGAATTTGAAAAAGAGCAGAATTATTTAAATATTATGAAGCAGAAAAAAATTGATGGAATAATCTTAATCACTACTAATTATTATAATGAACTGCTTTCTATTGTTAAAAATTATCACATTCCTGTAGTTTTTGCTTCAGGTTATATAAGTGATCCAGATATTAGCTGTGTAACTGTAGATAATGTTGCTGCTGCTTACGATATTGTAGAATATCTCTGCCAGGCCGGTCATCGTGATATTGCTTTTATTAAAGGTCCTGATCTAGATTTATTAGCCAGTCAGGAAAGACTCAGAGGTGTTAAGCTGGCTCTGCGTTTAAGTGATATTAAATATGACCCAAAACGATTTATTGAGGGAGACTTTACATTTGAGAGTGGTTATTCTGCAGCAAAAAAAATTATTAATAAATTTCCAGATGTAACTGCTATTTTTGCTTTTAATGATGAGATGGCAGTGGGAGTTATTAGATATTTAAAAGAACAGAATATAAAAGTGCCAGAAGATATTTCTGTAGTTGGTTTTGATGGTATTGAATTAGGGAAATATACAAATCCGGCTTTGACTACAATTGAACAGTCAGGTTATCATTTAGGGCTAAAAAGTATAGAAATGCTGAATAAAATAATCAATAAGGAAAAAATTGAGGATAATAAAGTTTTTATTCCACACAAATTAGTGGTTAGAGAAAGTACAAATAAATTAAATGAACTTACTACTAATAAGGAGGTGATAACAAATAATAGGGGGTAGTTAAGATATAACTTAATTTTTTATTAACTAACAATTTTAAGGAGGAGAATTATTAATGAGAAAAAATTTGCTTTTAGTTTTAGCTTTAGTTTTTGTTATTGCATTTAGTGGTGCAGTAGTTGCTGAGGAGGATATTGAACTTACAATTGCCGGTGGTGCTGTTGGTCAGGAAAAAGAGTTGACTGAAAAAGCCGCAGAAATGTATGAAGAAGAAAATCCAGATGTTAAAGTAGAAGTTTTAGATACACCTGATCTTTCAAATGACAGGTTGGGATTATATTTGCAGTTTTTAGAAGCTGAAAGTTCTAAGGTTGATGTTTATCAGATAGATGTAATCTGGCCTGGAGATTTAGCAGAGCACTTTATCGATTTTTATGATTACGGTGCAGAAGAGATAGTTGATGATCATTTTGAAGAAATTGTTGATAACAACACAACCACTGACGGTCGTTTGGTTGCTTTACCCTGGTTTACAGATGCTGGATTATTATATTACAGAAAAGATCTATTAGAAAAATATGACCGTGAAGTTCCAGAAACCTGGGATGAATTAGAAGAAACAGCTAAATATATTATGGAAAAAGAAAGAGAAGATGGTAATGATGACTTTTATGGTTATGTCTGGCAGGGGAATGCTTATGAAGGTTTAACCTGTGATGCTTTAGAATGGACTTTCTCTAATGGTGGTGGCAAGATTGTAAATGATGATCAGCAAATAACAATTAATAATGATAAAGCAATTGAAATTATTGATCAGGCTGCCGGCTGGGTTGGAGATATTTCTCCTACTGGTGTAACAGGAATGGGAGAAGAAGATGCCCGCTCAATGTATGAAGCTGGAAATGCTCTATTTATGCGCAACTGGCCTTATGCCTATAATTTAGCAAATGAAGAAGGCAAGCCAACTGCAGGTAACACTGATGTAGCACCTCTACCTGCTGGAGATAGTGGAAAATCTGCTGCAACTTTAGGCGGCTGGAACTTAGGTGTAAGTAAGTACAGTGAACACCGTGAAGAAGCTGCTGAGCTAGCTATGTTCTTAGCTGGAGAAGAAGTACAAAAGATGCGCGCTATTGAAGGATCCTTTAATCCTACAATTAAATCATTATATGAAGATGAAGATGTACTGGAAGAAGTTCCGTTTTTCGGCAGTCTTTATGAAGTATTTACAAATGCTGTAGCTCGTCCTTCTACTGCCACTGCTCCCCGTTATAATCAGGTATCTGAATTATTCTACCAGTCAGTACATTCAGTACTAACGGGAGAAAGTGATGCTCGTGAAGCTATTGAGTATTTAGAATTAGAACTGATGGATACTACAGACTTTGAAACTGGTGAGCCAACACAACCATAAGTAAATTAGTTAAAATTGCTTATCACCTGGAGAGGGGTGACCCCTCTCCAGATTTTTAAAAGGAGGGAATTTAAATGGCAATAAGTAGCTCATCAAATCTGGCAAATGAGGAACAAAAATTAGCGTTTAAATTATTACTACCAGCATTTTTAGTCTTAATTATAATTGCTTTATATCCTCTGGGTCAGGTTTTTTATACCAGTTTTACGGATAAACAATTTGCTTCAGGTTCAGAAACTAATTTTGTTGGTCTTGATAATTATAAAGCCCTGCTTTCAGTTTCAATTAGAGAATTAGAACCTGTAATTGATGAAGAAACAGGAGAACAGGTAGTTGACGAGGAAAGTGGAGAAAGAAAATTTCAAAGTCCAATCCAGGTATTACCCCGAGATCCAGAATTACATCGACCGTCATTTCAGTTTAGTTTTTTTGGTAATCGATATGTGGTTGGTGCCCAAACGCCAGACTTTATTAGGTCGGTCTGGAATACTTTAATTTTTACATTTTTCTCGGTCTTTTTGGAAACATTACTGGGTTTAATTGTTGCTTTAGTAGTTAATAGTGAATTTAGAGGTCGAGGAGCAATGAGGGCTGTAATGCTGGTCCCCTGGGCAGTAATTACTGTTGTTTCTGCAAAAATGTGGGAGTGGATGTTTGAGCCTACCAGAGCCGGATTATTTAATATGCTGGGAGATCGATTTGACTTGATTGATGGTAGTTTTGCTTTTTTAAGTAATAATTCTTTACAGATGCCAGCAATTATAGCAGTTGATGTCTGGAAAACCACCCCATTTATGGCTTTATTGCTTCTTGCTGGTTTACAGATGATTCCAGAGGAATTATATGAAGCTGCAGAGGTAGATGGAGCCAGTAAATTAAGACAGTTTTTTAATATTACTTTACCACTATTAAAACCTTCACTTGCTGTTGCTTTAATTTTTAGAACCTTAGATTCTCTGCGAGTATTTGATGTTTTTCAGGTTATGCTGTCACAGAAAAGATATTCAATGGCAAGCTTTAACTATTTTCAATTGATTTCAGCCAGACAAATGGGAATGGCATCTGCAATAGGAGTTATAATTTTCATCATTATTTTTGCCTTTGCTATTCTTTATATGAAAACTCTGGGAGTTGATACAAAATGACAAGAGAACAGAAAAAAGTTGCCAAAAAGATATTGTTCTATATTGTTCTGGCATTGGTTGTAATTTATTTATTATTCCCATTTTATTGGGCTATAGCTTCTTCTTTGAAATCTGAATCACAGTTAAGCATGACACCTGCTACTCTGATTCCTAGAGATCCGGATACTGGTGAAATATCGATTTTTACCAGAAATTACATTGCGGTATTTTCAAATGGAGGTTTTGTTAGAGGACTTATAAACAGTACAATTGTTGCTACTTCTACTACAATTTTAGCTCTGATAACCGGTTCATTTGCTGCCTTTGCCTTAGGAAAATTGAGGTTTAAAGGTAAATCACCTGCATTATATACAATTTTAGCAATGACTATGTTTCCACAGGTTACAGTTCTATCAGGTTTATATGCTGTAATTACTGCTTTAAATCTGAGTGCCAGGGTAAGTATGATTTTTACATATCTATTATTTACCCTACCCTTTACAACCTGGGTCTTGACCTCATTCTTTAGAGATTTACCCAGAGAAATTATGCAGTCAGCTCAGGTGGATGGAGCCACACCTTTTCAGACATTCCACATGATATTATTGCCGCTGACAGCACCGGCTTTAGTTACTACAGGTTTGTTATCATTTATTCAGGCCTGGAATGAATATCTCTTTGCTTTAACCTTTACATCAATTGATTCAGGGGCAAGAACCGTACCGGTAGCCATTCAATTTTTCTCGGGAGAATTTGCCCGGCAGGAGCCATTTGGAGAAATAATGGCAGCTGCTGTTGTTGTAACAGTTCCAATTGTTGTTTTAGTGTTAATTTTCCAGAAACGTATAGTTGCTGGATTAACAGCGGGTGCTGTAAAAGGTTAATTGTAGATACAGTTTCTTATTAAAAATTTAAACATAAAATAATATTTTATGTTTAGATTATCCAGCTGATTAAAAACAGAAAAACTCAGGCCATCAGATTAGAGATGCATAATAATTTGATGGCCTCATTTCTTTGTCAATTAAACAATAATTTTCAAATTTTTTTAAAATTATATTTTTAGGAGGTATAAACTTGAATCACGAAGATTTTTTTAAGATTAAAGATGACTGGAATTTACAAATTGAAAGTTTAAAAGAAGAACAGCTTGTTCATTACGGCAGTAATTTACTGTGTGGAAATGGATATTTAGGTTATAGAGGTACTCTGGAAGAATGGGGTAAAGATCAATATCAGGCCTGTATTATAACTGATACATATGACATGGCTGATGGTAAATGGAGAGAACTTTCTAATTCTCCTAATGCATTAACAACAGAGCTAATGGTTGGAGAAGAAAAAATAGGTGATTATCCCGGTCAATTAAAGATGGATACTGAATTGGATTTTAATTTTAAATATGGAGTTTTTAAAAGAATATCAGAATCAAAGATAGATAGTGAAATTGAAATAATTTCAGAAAGATTTGCCTCATATGATAATCTCCATTTGATTGCAAATAATTATAAAGTAAATAATTTAGCGAAAAAAGAATTAGAATTAAAAATAGGAATAAATGGAGATGTCTGGGATTTAAATGGATCTCATTTAGAAAATTTCAGTGGAGAATATGATTCAAATAAAAATATATTATATTTAAAGGCTGAGACCGGGGAAAGCGAGATAACTCTGGTGACAGCTTTATCTTTTAAATTCAAAGATGGTAAGGTAAAAAATGTAAAGGTTGAAAATGAGGAAAAGTCTATCTACCTTTTAATAAATGTTGAGGCTGAGTCAGGTAAAATAAATTTAGACAGAAATATGATTGTATATTCAAGTAATGACCTGGAAAACCCATTAGAAGCCGCTCTTAATGATGCAGTTGAAACTCTTGAATCCGGTTATAAAAAACTTAAAAAAGATCATCAGGCAGTCTGGGATAAAAAATGGGAACTGATGGATATTAAAATAGAGGGTAATCATCTTGATCAGCTGGCAGTAAGATTTAACCTCTATCACAATATCATAGCAACTCCAGCTCACAGCGAGCGATTACCAATTGGTGCTCGTGGTTTGTCCTGCCAGGCATATCAGGGAGCTGCTTTCTGGGATCAGGAAATTTTCAATTTACCTATGTTTCTATTTACTGAAACTGAAACTGCAAAAAATATATTAAAATACCGCTATCATACTTTAGACGGAGCCCGTAAAAAAGCTGAAGATTTAGGCTATGATGGAGCATTTTATGCCTGGATTTCGGGTAAAAGTGGAAAAGAGCTGTGTCCTTCCTTTTTCTTTAAAGATGTAATCAGCGGACGTAAAATTAGAAATCATTTTAATGACTGGCAGATACATGTTTCGCCTGATATAAGTTATACAATCTGGAAATACTATTTAGCAACTGAAGATATTGATTTTATTGTTGATTATGGTTCAGAAATTTTATTTGAAGTGGCGCGATTTTTACATTCAAGGGTCCATTACAACCAATATAAAGATCAGTATGAGATTATTCGTCTTTTGGGTCCGGATGAATATCACGAAAATGTAGATAATAATGCCTTTACAAATTACCAGACACATTTTGCACTTAAAAAGGCACTATATTTTTATCATAAAATGGAAAATGAATATCCTAAAAAACTAAATAACTTAAAAAATAAAATTCAGCTGCACGATTCTGAAGTTACAGCCTGGCAGCAGATTGCAGAAAAAATTTATTTGCCGCAGCCAGATGAGAATAATCTAATTGAGCAGTTTGACGGTTATTTTGAGCTGGAAGATACTACTGCTGAAGTGCTGGAAGAAAGATTAATTGATAAGGAAGAATACTGGGGTTGGCCTAATGGGGTAGCTGTATTTACTCAGGTAATCAAACAGGCAGATGTTATCCAGTTATTTACACTGCATGATATATTCTCAAAAGAAGTACTGGCTGCTAATTATGACTATTATGAACCGAGAACACAGCATGGTTCTTCTTTAAGTCCATCACAGTATGCAGTGGTTGCAGCAGAACTTGGAAGAGCAGAAGAGGCTTATGATTACTTTAAAAAATCAGCATTTATTGATTTGATGAGTACAAATAAAGCTGTAAGTGGAGGGACCTTTATTGGTGGAGTTCATACTGCAGCTGCAGGAGGAATCTGGCAGCTGATTGTAAATGGTTTTGTTGGTATGAAAATTGATAGAGCGGGACTTTCTTTTAAACCTGTACTCTGCCAGGAATGGGAAGAAATTGATTTTAAACTTAATTATCGAGATAAAAAGTTTAGTGTAGTTTTAAATCAGGATCAATTTAAGTTGAGATCTGATACAGAAAATGAAGAAAAATTAGAATTTAGAGTTTTTGAAAATGAATATACTCTTCAACCTGCAGAAGAAATTACAATTGAAATATAAGCAATTTTTTAGAAAGAGTAATATCAAAAAAGGCTCCCTGTTAACAGGGAGCCTTAAATATTTTCTTGAATTTAAAATGATATTAAACTGAAAGCAGCATTCGGTCATTATTAAACTTACTACCATGTTTAATTTCAAACATTTTAAGCAATTTTTCTATTGTTAGATCATTTTTTTCTTCACCATCAATATCGTAAATAATCTGACCACCATCCATCATAATTAAGCGGTTACCCATTTTGATAGCATCTTCCATATTGTGGGTAATCATTAAAGTTGTAATGTTGTTTTCATTCACCAGATCTGCAGTCAACCTCTTTATTTTTATAGCTGTTGCAGGATCTAAAGCAGCTGTATGCTCATCTAAAAGTAGTAAACGTGGGTTAGCTACAGTGGCCATAAGAAGTGTTAAAGCCTGCCGCTGACCACCTGATAATAGTTTAACCTTAGTAGTTAATCTTTTTTCTAAACCCAGATCAATCTTTTCTAAATGTTTACGCATGATTTCTCTTTTGTGTTTATTTAGTCCCCATTTAAGTGAAAGGTTATTTGACTTTGAGATTGCAAGTGAAAGATTTTCTTCAATTGTCATCTCAGGAGATGTTCCGGCTAATGGGTTTTGAAAAACACGGCCAATTTTTTGAGCACATTTATATTCTGTTTTTTTAGTAATGTTTTCATTATCCAAAATAATGCTTCCATTGTCTACCGGGAAAACACCAGCAATAGAATTTAAAAGAGTTGATTTTCCTGCTCCATTACTCCCTACAATTGTAATAAAGTCTCCTTCATTAACAGTTAAATCTATTTTTTTAATTGCTACGTTCTCGTTTGGAGTACCTTTGTAAAAAATTTTTTCTAAGTTTTTGACTTTCAGCATATTTTATCACCTCAATGCCTTTTTTATTCTTGGAGTTGATAAGAAAATTATAACAAGAATTGCAGTTAACAACTTTAAATCGGAAGCTGCCAGTCCCAGATTGAGTGCAATAGAGATACTAAAACGGTAAAGAATAGACCCTATAATAACACCAATTGTGGCAATTATTATTGATTTTTCCCCGATTACAACTTCACCAATAATCACAGAAGCAAGACCGGCTATAATAGTACCAACACCCATATTTACATCTGCAAATCCCTGATACTGACCGACAAGTGCACCTGATAAGGAAACCAGTGCATTGGAAATGATTAAGCCCAGCATTTTCATTGAGTTAGTGCTAATCCCCATACTTCTAATCATCTGTGGATTATCACCGGTAGCTCTTAATGCAAAACCTATTTGAGTATTTAAAAATGCATCAAGAACTAATTTGACAGCAGTTATAACTACAATCAGTAAAAGTAAATTGTTCCAGGGATAGGGCACTCCCATGTCTCTAATAAAAGAAAAAATAGTTCCTTTACCAATTAGCGGAATATTTGGTCTACCCATTATTCTTAAATTAATTGAGTATAAAGAGGTCATTGTTAAAATACCGGATAAAAGAGGAGCTATTTTTAGCTTGGTATTTAAAAAACCTGTAATTGCTCCAGCAAGTCCACCGGCGATAATAGATGCCCCCAGAGAATAAAATGGATTCATTCCCATGGTTAATAATCTAGCTGAGATAGCAGCTCCTAAAGGGAGACTGCCGTCAACAGTAAGGTCAGCAAAATCAAGAATTCTAAAAGATATAAATACACCCAGGGCCATGATCCCAAAAGCCAGACCCTGTTCTAAAGACGTAATTACAAAACTTAGACTCATAACACACCTCACACCATTTCTAAACTATATATTTTATTAACAATTTCATTTTATTCCTGGTTAATTTCTTCATAAGTTTCATCAGCTCTCTCTAATACATCATCCGGGATTTCCAGATCAAGATTCTCAGCAGCTTTTGTATTTAAATATAATTTTAGTTCATCAGAACTTTCAACAGCCATTTCAGCTGGATTTTCACCATTAAGAACTCGGGCTGCCATTTTACCGGTTTGAATACCTAATAATTTATAGTCAATTCCTAAAGTTGCAATCGCTCCCTGTTTAACCTGCCCATTTTCTGAGGCAAATACCGGGATATTGTTTTCATTAGTAATATTTAAAACAGATGGTAAAGCAGAAACAATAATATTGTCAGTTGGTACATAAATTGCATCAACATCTCCAATTAGAGAGGAGGTAGCCAGACTAACCTCACTACTGTTGCTTACTGTTCCTTCATGCAGTTCAATTCCCATTTCTTCAGCAGTTTCTTTTGCCAGGTCTACCTGGACAACTGAATTCACTTCACCTGGATTATAAAGTACTCCGAGGTCAGAAATTTCCGGAAGGAACTCTTTTATTAATTTAACCTGTTCAGCAACCGGATTCATATCCGTAGTTCCTGTAAGATTTCCACCGGGAGCTTCCATACTTTCTACTATACCTGCTTCTTCAGGATCAGTAACTGCAGTAAATAATACCGGTGTATCTGAAATTACATTTGCTGCGGCCTGAGCATTAGGAGTAGCAATTGCTAAAATTAAATCAAGATCATTATCCTTGAACTGTTGAGAAATTGATTGAGCAGTAGAAAAATCGGCCTGAGCGTTTTGAGTATTAAACTCAACCTCATCTTCACTAAATCCTTCTTCTGCTAAACCTTCAATAAAGCCTTCACGTGCTGCATCTAAAGCTGGATGCTCAACAAACTGTGAAATACCTATCTTATATTCCTGAGCACCTGCAGTTAAAGCGGTGGTTAAAATCAACATAAAAGTTAACACTAATACAATTAAAAGTTCTTTTTTCATTTTTACTCCCCTTTCTAACTGGTAGTGGGGATAATAATAAAAAAACACTCCTGGTGGAGTGTTAAATAGCTTTCAGCTAAATAGTTTAAAATAGGGTATAAATGCCCCTTGATTAAACTAATAGCTCAGCTTTCCCTACAAATTTCTCCTACCGTATTACCATGCTACCAGTTATTTTATTTTCTTTATTATACTATTATAATAGCACTTTTGTCAACTGTAATTAGAAATAGCTTTTCTCTAACATAAGTATTTTTTTAAGACTGGTCATCCAGTAATGAACGATGGCTTAATCCAACAGTAACTTCATTTAAATTAAACATACCTACACCAAAAAATACAGCAACAACAATATGTTCTCCACTTCGGGCAACACCAATCTTACCTCCGACATTTAACCCCATTGTTCTGGGCATGATCTGAGTAACTGCATCATGCGCTGCCCCGGCAACTGCTCCCTGAGCAACGTGGGATTCATTTATTATATTTTCTCTTTTAGCAGCAATAACTGCTCTTTCAATAATTTCAGGTACTGATTTATTAAATTCTCCCCCAAAATCAACAGCTGCAGTATTTATATCATCAGCTGCAAAATCTTTTTTTAATTCTTTTTCTTCACTTCGACTTGATATTGCCATTTTGATAGCTGCTTTTGCAGTTTCTAAACTATTATGTTCCATAATTTTTCCTCCTCTGTATTTGTTGTCTTAATTATAGCAGAGATTTTAGCTAAAGTGAAATCAAATAAGTAAATAATTATTGATTTAAAAATTTTTTTATTTTAACTATATAAAATTGAGCTTTAATTGCATAATTAGCTGATATAATTTATAATATATTAATGTAATTATTTTCAAATCAATTTTCTGCTGATAAAATTAATTTTAATTATAAAGTATTAAAAAAGTTTGGAGGGGTTTAAAATAAATATTTTACTCGTAGCTTTAGCCCTGGCTCTGGATGCAGCTGGTGTGACAATGGCAATCGGTTGTGGTACTAAAACAAATTTAATAGAAAAAATCAAAGTTGTTTTTTCTTTTGGTTTTTTTCAATTTTTATTTGCTCTGCTTGGAGGTTTAGTGGGGCATTATGTTGATCAGAATTTTTTTGCAATCTCTAATTACTTTAGTGGTACAGTTATATTTTTGCTGGGTATTTTTCTGATCAGAGAAGGATATAAAAATGAAGAAGAGTGTATTTATAGAAAGCTTAGTCTCTGGGTAGTTATCGTTTTAGGTGTAAGTGTGAGTATTGATGCCCTTGGTGCTGGTTTTTCACTGCTTTATGATTTAGATTACTCATTAATTTTACAGGACTCTTTAATAATTGGTTTAATTGCTTCTATAATTACTGCAGTTTCTTTTAAAATTGTTATCTACATTAAACATATTTCTTTAGTGGAAAAATATGCAGATTATTTAGGTGGATTTATTTTATTATTAATTGGAATTAATACTTTTTTTGTTTAAAATAGAAATATATCTATATAAATTTTAAAAGAACTGCCTCAGTCTGATCTTACTTGCAAACTGAGGCAGCTTTATTTTTTGAATCATATTGAGAAAGTTTCTGTTCCAATATTTGGATAATACTTATATTTTAGTTAAAAGAGTAATTACTTCGATATGTTTCGTGTGTGGAAACATATCTACTGCTTTAAATTTTTGCAGTTTGTAATTATGATTTTCCAGTTCTTTTAAATCTCGTGCTAAGCTCTTTGGATTACAGGAGATATATAAAATCTCATTTGCTTCTGCGGCAGCAATTTTTGTAAGAGCTTTAGGATTAATCCCGGGTCTTGGAGGGTCAATAACCAGCAGATCTGGACTCTGATCAATTTCATTAATTTTTTCCAACACATCTCCAGCAATATATTCTGTATTTTGAACATTATTTAGCCTGGCATTTTCAGCAGCTCTCTCAGCAGCTTCCTGGTCAATTTCTATCCCATAGATTTTTGCAGCATCAGCAGCAATAGACTGGGAAATAGTTCCAGCTCCACAGTAAAGATCATAAACCACCTTATCTTCAGCACTGCTTATATATTTTTCTGCCTCAGAGTATAATAATTCTGCTCCTTTTGTATTGGTCTGGAAAAAGGAAAGAGAATCAATTTTAAATTGATTATCCAGCAGCTGATCATAAAAGTAATTACGTCCGTGATAGATTTTCATTTCATCACAGCTTACCTGATCTGAAAAATCATCATTAATTGTCTGGATAAATCCAACCAGCTCTCCCTGTAAATCAAGAGCTTTTAATTGTTCAGTTAGGGGAGAAAAATCATGATTCTGCTGGCTGGTAGTAATCAGATTGGCTACAAGCTCTCCAGTATTGATGCCCTTTCTAATTACCAGGTTTCGCAAAAAACCTTCTCTTAATTTAATATGGTATTTTTTGAATTCATTTTCCCGGCAGTATTCTAAGATAGTACTTAAAATATCTCTAAAATCCTGATCAACTAATAAACATTGATCAACTGTAATTACATCAAATCTTCTGCCCCGGGGATGCATTCCCAGCTGCAGAGTACCGCCTTTTTTTAAATCCCCAAAACTAAACTCCATATTATTTCTGTATTCATAAATATCAGGACTTGCTAGAATCCCTTCAAAATTATCAGTTTCAATTTTTTTTTCTTTAAAAATTTCTAAAAGATTATTCTTTTTGTCTTTCAGCTGTTTAGAATAGGGTACTTCCTGAATTGAACAGCCCCCACAGCGATCATAATGAACACATAAATCTTTATTTTTTGTCAAAATTGAGCCTCCTATAATTTATTTAAGCTGCAGATCAGCCTAAATTGTTTGATAGATATTAAAAAGCATAATAAATAATACGGCTGCCGGTACAATGTATTTTAAAAAGAGAGAATAAGTATTTCCAATTTTAAAACGACTGTTTTTATTTGCTTCTTCCACTGCATTTTTGCTGCCCCAGATATGACCGACAAAAATTGAGGTTAAAATTCCTCCTGTTGGTAAGAAAATAGAGTTGGAAAACCAGTCATAGGTATCAAGCAGATCCATTCCTAAAAAGCTGAAGTTAGAAAATGAGCTGTAACCTAAAAGTGGTGGAATTCCTACCAAAAATATAACAAAACCCATTAAATAAGAAGCTTTTTTTCTCTTCCAATCATATTCATCAATTAAAAATGCTACTACAACTTCCAGCATTGAGATAGAAGAAGTTAAAGCTGCAATTGTAAGCAGTAAAAAGAAGATTAATGAGAAAAAAGTGCCAAAAGGCATTTGGGTAAAAACAGCAGGCAGAGTAATAAAAGTTAAACCAGGGCCAGATGCTGGATCAAGCCCAAAGGCAAAAACAGCTGGAAAAATTGCAAAACCTGCCAGTAAAGCTACAGCTGTATCAAAAATTAGTACATAAGCTGCACTTTCATTAATGCTTTCTTTTTTACTTAAATAGCTGCCGTAGGTAATCATAGCTCCCATACCGAGGCTTAAGGTGAAAAATGCCTGTGAAATTGCATCAGCAAAGGTCTGAAAATTAATTGCTGAAAAATCTGGTTTTAGATAGAAATTGAGTCCTGCTGCAGCGCCATCCAGTGTAACTGAGCGAATGATTAATAAAAAAATAATTCCGAATAAAATTGGCATCAAAAATTTAACAAGTTTTTGAATTCCATTGACTACGCCGGCACCAATAACAGCGATTGTTAAGAACATAAAAATACCATGCCATAAAATCGGCTCTGTCAGACTGCTGATGTGAGCCTCGAAAATTTGGGGGAAATTACTTTCAGCAGTAAAAGTCAGTGATTTAAAGATATAAGATATTCCCCAGCCGGCAATAACAGAATAGTAACTTAAAATAACAAAACCTGAGAGAACACCAAGTGCTCCAACCAGAGGCCAGGCAGTGTCAGGTGCCATTTTTTTAAAAGCGCCAATGGGGTTTTTCTGAGTAATCCTTCCCAGAGACATTTCAGAAACTAAAATTGGATAACCAATAAATAAGATTGCTGCTAAATAAATTAAAATAAAAATTGCTCCACCATTTGTCCCCGTAATAAAAGGAAAACGCCAGATATTACCAAGGCCGATGGCCGATCCAGATGCAGCCAGAATGAAGCCAAGTCTGGAAGTCCAGTTTTCTCTTTCCATAATAAATCCTCCTATTTGTTTTAATTTTTAATATTTGCTTTTGCCAGTTTATTTTATCATATTAGCAGGCAGGCATCAATGCCTAAATTTTAAGGATTAGAGGCGTTTAATATCACAATAAATTTAAAATATCCTTATTTATTTGAAAACGATTAAGTAAAGTTAAATACATTTTTTTGATTTTTGTCGTAAAAGCTGGAAATTGTTGAATTAATTTGTTATAATACATTCAACCTGATTAGTTTAGTTGAGAAGGATACAATCTTTAGATTAGCAAAGTAATAATAATTTAGCAGTAGTTAATGATTGTATCAGAGTAGAGAGCAGTTGATATCTTAATTTTTTTTAATTTTAGCTGAGTTGAGCCAGGATAAATCAGGAAAATAAAAAATTGAGTAGAAAGAAGTGAAGGAGGAAAGTAAAATGGAACAGAATCGTGAACAATGGGGAAGTAGAGTTGGTTTTGTTTTGGCAACAATTGGTTCAGCAGTTGGACTGGGTAATATCTGGCGTTTTTCTTATATGGCTTATGAAAATGGTGGAGGTGCCTTTTTATTTCCGTATATTTTTGCTCTGCTGACAGCGGGAATACCTCTGATATTACTGGAAATGGGCTTTGGATTTTTTACCAGAACTTCAGCACCTAGTTCATTTCGAAAGGTTGGTAAAAAGTTTGAATGGGTAGGCTGGTGGTCAGTACTGGTGGCCTTTACAGTTACAGTCTATTATATTGTTATTATTGCCTGGAGTCTATTATTTGTTTTTAAATCATTTAATCTGGGCTGGACTGCTAACCCGGAAGCCTACTTTTTTGGAGATTTTCTTCAGTTTTCAGGTAGTGCTTTTGATCTAGGTGGAATTCAGTGGCCAATATTCTTAGCTTTAATTGGGGTCTGGTTAATTAATTATGTCATCATTGCCGGTGGAGTACAAAAAGGTATAGAAAAAGCAAGTAAAATATTTATGCCGCTTTTGGCAGCAATGCTTTTAATTATTGTATTTAGAGGCTTAACTTTACCCGGATCAATGGATGGAGTAAGGGCATTTCTGGCACCTGATTTCAGCAGAATTTTTGAACTGGATATCTGGCTGGACGCCTATGGACAGATTTTCTTTTCCCTAAGTCTGGGTTTTGGAATTATGATTGCTTATTCCAGTTATCTACCTAAAAAATCAGATGTTATTAAAAACGGTACAATTGCAGCTTTTGCAGATGCAATTTTTGCTATTGTAGCCGGACTTGGTGTTTTTGGTATCCTGGGCTACATGGCACAGACTCAGGGAGTACCAGTCGCAGATGTTGCAACTTCAGGTATTGGATTGGCATTTATTGCTTTCCCACAGGCAATCAATTTATTACCTGCTTTACCACAACTTTTTGGATTATTATTTTTCTTATCCCTTACAGTTGCCGGTCTGTCATCAAGTGTTTCCTTAATTGAATCTGTAGTTTCAGCTTTAATTGATAATTTTAGTTTAAGCCGCACAAAGGCTGTTACAATGGTTTCAATTGTAGGATTCTTAATGGGATTACCAATGGTTACAGAGGGTGGTCTGGCGATTTTAGATATTTTTGATCACTTTATTAATATTTTTGGTCTGTTAACTGTTGGATTTGTAGAAATGCTTGTTTTAAGTTATGCTTTTGATCTTGATAAAATTAAAGATAACATGAATCCAAGTTCTGACTATCAAGTTGGTCCAACCTGGAAAGCTCTAGTTAAGTTTGTCAGTCCTATTTTAATTGGTTTTGGTTTAATCCAGAATGTAATATCAGAATTCGCTACAGTTTATGGTGGCTATGCACTGGCAGAAGTTATTACTTTTGGCTGGGTAGCAGTAGCTTTAGTACTTTTATTTGCAATTTATCTCGGCAAACGAGAAAATACTATAGTTTAAGTAAACTTTAATTATTAAGTAAATTATAAATTAAGAGGCTGACTTTAATGTTGTCAACATTAAAGTCAGCCTTTTTTGATTTATTGTCGATTATTAATTATAATTATAAATGGAATCTTTGAGTTTTATTAATGAGTAAAATAAATAAGTAGTTTAGTCCAGAAATAATTTTAAAAAGGGAGCTGATAATTTATGGAAGAAATTTTTGAACGGAGAAGTATCAGGAAGTATCAGGATAAAAATGTGGAAGAAGAAAAAATAGAAAAATTATTAGAAGCAGCAGCTGCAGCACCATCTGCTGGTAATGAACAGCCCTGGCATTTTATTGTAATTAAAGATAGAGAAAGACTTAATCATCTGGCAGAGATTCATCCTTATGCTAAAATGCTTAAAGAAGCACCACTTGCTATTGCAGTTTGTGCAGACTTAAATAAGCAGAAGCATCAGGGTTTTTGGGTACAGGACTGCTCAGCAGCAACTCAAAATATTTTGCTGGAAGCTGTGTCTTTAGATCTGGGATCTGTCTGGATTGGCTGTCATCCGGCTGAAGATAGAGAAAAAGTAGTTAGTGAATATTTAGAAGTTCCAGCTGATTTTAAAACTCTATCTTTAATTGCGGTTGGTTATCCAGCTGAAGAAAAAGGCAGAGTTGATAGACTAAGTGATGATATTATTCATTATGATAAGTGGTAAAATTGATAATAAAAGCAGACAGATTGGAAGCTGAAATCTGTCTGCTTTTATCATTTTATAAAAAATCAAATCCCGACATCACAGCACTTAAAAAGGCAAGAACTAATATTAGAGTATATTCTTTCTGGAAAATTTCTTTACTTTCCTTGAGATCTAATTGTTCTTTTAAAGCAGCGACTACAATGAAAACAAGATAAATTGCTGTTAAAGCAGCTGCTATAATAATTAAATCCTGAGAACTATAATTAACCTTTTCTATAATATTAAACTGAAGTGATAGTACTGCTGGCAGAGCTATAAACTCATGTTTGATACCGGCTATCCAGTCCCCCTGCAGTAAACCACCGCTTTTTATTAACCTAACTGCAATTAAAGAATTAATGAAATAAACTGCAGGTATTAAAAAGTCAGCAGAGCCAAGATAATAGGAAAATATCCAGGCGGATAAGGCACTAAAGGCCATGGCTCCTGTTATAATTAATCCATTTTTAAAGGCAGACCTTAATTTAGGAGTTTCTACTATAATTAGCAGTACTGCTGTGTAAGAGATTAATACTATATTATTTTTCAGCAGCTGATCCCAGAACAGTAACATTATTTCACTCATGCTTTAACCTCACTTTCTAATTCGATTCCAGCCTCTTTTTTTATTTTTCTTTCTAAATTTAACTTTTTAATTATTATCTCATAAATAAAGGCTGTTATTCCAACAATCATAAAGGCACCAGGAGCTTCAGTAGCTATAGAAAGAGGGGGGTTAATAAAAATTTGATAATTTAAAATACTGCCCTCACCCAGCAGTTCTCTTAGAAGAGAAACTGCAAGCATTAAATCTAAAAATAAAAGATGATTAATTATAAAATTGGAAAAGCTTTTATTATTTAGTTCCGCATAGACAAGAGGTGTTACTCCAATTAAAATAAAATAGTAGTTAAAATGGACTGACTGATTATTAAAAATTAGAGGCAGCAGATGATAAAGAAAATAAGAGATGGCAAAACCTGCAGCCCAGAGAATTATTTTTCCAGATTTTTGACTAAAAAAACTTTCAGATGTTAAATAAATAAATCTAATTACCAGAGCTGTCAGGCTGAGTGTTAGAGCAAAAATAAGAGCAAAAAGAATACCGTTTCCTGTACCTGCAAGTAAAGCAAATAAGCCTAAAAGAGTTATTTTATTTACAAGAGTTAAATTGCTGTTCATATAATCATTCTCCTTTCTTGCTGAATTACGATTTAAGTGTTAAATTTTATCCAACTAATTGAGCTAAGTAACTGAATAGAATAATTATTCCTGCTCCAGTTAAAGCTGCACCAGCAATTTTATAGTTTCTTTTTCGGATTTGATGCTGGCCAAAATGGAAACCTTCAAATAAATGATCAGTTAAATAGGCAAGACCGTTCATTGTTAAAATAGCAAAAGTAACCCCACCACTATAGCTGGAAAAATAGCGAATTAATACGGTTAAAGCGCCACAGCCAGCACCATAAAATAATCTTGCTTCTTTAGCTGCAGGAGAGCTGACCATATCAGTTGCCATAAAAAATGAACCTAAAATTACAGCACCGGCAAATACACTTAAAATTGGATTAACTCCAAGTATAGCTGAGGTGATAATTACCGCAGTTATAAAGGAACCTGGAATTCTCCAGCTTATATACCCTTTATAGTAAAGAAAAGCTGCACCAATTAATAAGGCCAGAGCTGATGTTTCTCCTATTGCTCCCGGTATATTTCCAGAGAATAAATTCCAAAAACCGCTGAGTCCATTCTGACTGAGGTAAGTATAAGAAGAATCAGCAGCTCTCTGGGCTAAAGGTGTTGCACCGGTGATTCCATCAAAAGGAGCAGGCCATTTTGCAAAGAGAGCAGGAAAAGATAAACGGATTACAGCTCTACCGGCCAGAGCAGGATTGAATACATTGTTTCCCAGTCCTCCAAAAAGCTGTTTGGCAACAATGATGGCAAAAAAGGCACCTATTAAAGGCAGCCAGAAAGGCGAGCTGGCCGGAATACTCATTCCTAAAAGCATACCAGTCACAAAAGCACTGCCGTCTCCGGGAAATCTCTTTGTAAAGGGATATTCTAATAAAACGGAAAAAATTGCAGTTGAAAAAATCAAGAAAAGTGCATAATAACCAAAAAACACCGCTGCAGCAATAACGGCCGGGATTAAAGCTAAGGCCACATTCCACATGGTTTTTTCTATATTATCATCTGTTCCAACATGGGGACCAGAAAGTTCTAAATTCATTTAAAGCCACCTCCATTAATTATTTTTTTCTCTTAAGCGTGCTTTACCCTCTCTCAACCATCTCAAAAGAGGTCTGCCGGCAGGACATACATAGGCACAACTACCACATTCAATACAGCTGGCAAGACTTAGTGCTTCAGCTTCTTCCAGATAGTCATTATTAATAAAATCGGTAATTCTATTGGGAGTTATATATACAGGACAGGCATCTACACATTTAGCACAGCGAATACAGACTCTACTTTCATATTCTTTGTATTCAGCCTGAGATAAAACGATAATCCCAAATCCTGTTTTAGTAATTGGAATCTCTGTGCTTTCTGCTCTAAATCCGGTCATTATTCCTCCAATAATTAAAACACTATCTTCAGCAGTTAAACCACCACAGTAATCAATTAATTCCTTAATTGGGGTTCCCAGAGGAACTATTAAATTTTTGGGATTTTTAATTCCACGGCCGCTTACAGAAACTATTCGGTCAACTACTGGCTGGTCTTCATCAACGGCTTCTGCAACAGCAACTGCTGTCTGAACATTATTTACTACTACCCCGACATCCATGGGTAATCCACCTTCAGGGATTTCGCGATTTAGGCAGGCTTCTATCAGCTTTTTTTCAGCTCCATGAGGATAACGAGAATCCACAACTTGATAATCCAGTTCAGGCCAGTTTTTGGATTCAGCCTTTAATTTTTTAATAGCATTTTCCTTATTATCTTCACAGGCAATAAAGCCATTGTCTGCTCCTACAGTTTTTTTGATTAATTCCAGGCCTCTAAAAATTTTAGCTGTTTTTTCCTGCATTGTGCGGTCATCCACAGCTACATAGGGCTCAGATTCTGAGCCGTTAATGATCACAGTATCTATTGGCTTATCTGCAGGAGGAGATAATTTGATATGAGTTGGAAAACCGGCTCCTCCCATACCAATTATACCAGAATTAATGATTATTTCTTTGATTTCTTCAGCACTTTTTTCCTTTTTAGCTTTTAAAGAAAAATTGACTCGTTTAAATTCTGCACTTTTATCCCTTTTAATTATAATCGCTTTTGATTTACCACCTCTGGAATCAGGGACTTCTTTAATAGCAGCAATTTCACCAGAAACACTGGCGTGAAGACAGGCAGAAAAGCCTTCCTCTGCCTCAACAATGCACTGGCCTCTTTCAACATAATCACCTTTTTTTACAGTGATTTCTCCCGGTTTACCAATATGCTGTTTTACCGGTAGATAAACCATATCCGGCAGCGGTAATTCCTCAATTCTCAAATCAGTATTCAATTCTTTTTTAGCTGGAAGTTCAATTCCTCCAATTGAAAACCTTTTAATTTTTTTAGACATCTTATCAGCTCCTATCTCTAAGTAAAAAAATTATCAATTAAATTTGATAGATATCGACAATTCTGCGGGCAGCTTCTTTTATATTTTCTGCTTTAATTTCTGCCCTGTAGTTATCAACTTTTTTTTGTGAGTGTTCATACATTGGGTCATAATATTCCTCTAAAAGAATTTTAGTTAATTCTTTAAATTCTGCAGCTTCAGCCAGCTCTAAAAGTCTAAAATAAGAATCTTTTCCTGCCTTTTTGATTAAATACTTTTTAATTGAAGTTAATGATTCTAAAACTCTTTCAATAAATTGCTGCTGATTACTTTCTATGTCTTTTATATATTCTAGATAAATGTTTTCTACCCTTTTTTTTATGGAAGCATTAATTAATAAATCATCACCTACCTTCATTTTTTGATGAAAAAACTTTGGAATTACAGAATGTCCTACTCTTCTGCTTTCAGCTTCCACAAAAATAACACCATCTTTATTATCCTTTTTATTTAATTCCTCCCAGAGCAGTGATTCAAAATATTTTTGGTTGTAGGGTTTTTCCAGACCAATACCGCCGAATGCAGATCCTCTGTGGTTGGCAATACCTTCTAAGTCAATAATATCTGCCCCCAATTTCTGCATTTCTTTTAAAATATAAGTTTTTCCAACCCCGGTATTTCCGTGCAGTACTGAAATTTTACCCTTAAAATCATAATTTTCAAGTTTGTCTATAATATAGTGTCTGTATTCTTTATAACCACCTTCTAATCTATAAACCTCAATTCCTGCTAGATCAGAAAATTCAGCCAGGCTCTTACTGCGTAGTCCTCCTCTGGAGCAGAAGATAATCAAATTATCATATTTTTGAACAAGTTGATTAACTTCAGCAATTAAACCTGGTATTTTTGGTGAAACTAGTTCAACTCCTTTAAGTTTTGCTTTTTTGGGACTCTGCTGCTTGTAGACAGTACCAATTATCTTTCTTTCCTCATTATTAAGTAATTCTATATTAACTGCTCCTGGAATAGTTGCTTCTTTATATTCTGCTTTAGTTCTTGCATCAATGTAAATGCTGTTTTTTAAACTTAAACTCTCCTGATAAGTGATTATTCTTTCTTTTCTCATTTATTATTTACACCCTTTGATAAAATTATTAATTAATAAATTTAGGATATTTGTCTGATTCTATTTTTTCTTACATCAAGTATTTAATAAAAATAACCTGCTTAGTTAATATTCTATCTTAAATCAGAGTAAAATGAAAATAAATGATAAAAAATAAATTATTAGTAATTTGACCACTTGATTTGAAAAACAAAAAGTGTTATAGTTAAAACAGCTAAATGAACAAATGACCATAATATAAAATGAGGTGATATTTTAATGTATGATGTTAAAGATAAGAAAATAGAGTTAGAGCACGGTTCAATTAATAAGGGAATCATAGCTGTGGCAAGTGGTAAGGGTGGGGTTGGTAAATCTACTGTTACCGTTAATTTGGCAACTGCTTTAGCTGAATTAGGGTATAAGGTTGGTATTATAGATGCAGATGTAAGAGGTTTTAGTGTGCCTCGGATTCTGGGAGTTACTGATAAGCCGAAGGCAGTTAGTGAAAATGAAATTATTCCTCCAGAGGTTAAAGGTATAAAAACTATTTCTATGGGTTCTTTTGTTGGTGAAAATGAACCTGTAATCTGGAGAGCACCGCTGCTTGGTGGAGCTTTAGAACAGTTTTTCAAAGATGTCAGATGGGGGGAGTTAGATTATATGCTGCTAGATTTACCTCCGGGAACCGGGGATATGCCACTAAATATTATGCAGAAGGTTCCGCATGCGGAAGTTTTAGTTGTTACAACTCCTCAGGTTACTGCAACTAAGGTCGCCGGACGGATCGGAGCCATGGCGGAAAAAATGGATCTTGATCTTCTAGGTGTAGTAGAAAATATGGCCTATTATCAGTGTACAGAATGCGGCCAGAAAGATTATATCTTTGGCGAAAATGGTGGTAAAGATCTGGCTGATTTTATGAAAACAGAGCTTTTAGGTCAGCTGCCACTAATTTCAGAAGTTCGCCGCCGCAGTGATTCCGGTGATCCAATTGTGTTTGATAAGCCGGAAGCTGAGATTTCTAAAGAATTTATTAAAATAGCAAAAAGACTTGCTGAGCGTGAAGGTGGTTTTGACGAAAAAGTCGAGCCGCTAAAGTTGAATATGGAGTAAAATTTTGGTACCGGGTACTTGTAAAAAATTACCATTTAGTTTTGTTTTTAA
Organism: Halanaerobium sp.; assembly: GCA_046541575.1. Taxonomy (GTDB): domain Bacteria; phylum Bacillota; class Halanaerobiia; order Halanaerobiales; family Halanaerobiaceae; genus Halanaerobium. The sequence continues at coordinate 92,323 of JBKHDA010000001.1, forward strand.
TTAGTAATTTTTTACAAGTACCCGGTACCAAGAAAAAAATGGGGGTTAAATAAAATGAAATTAGTTATTCCTGCAGTTGAATCTGGAGATTTTGAAACAGAGATTCATGATAATTTTGGTAGGGCAACTTATTTTGCTTTAGTAAACAGCGAAAATGATGAATTAAAGTTTATGAAAAATAAAGCAGCAGCTCAGAGCAGTGGTGCTGGAGTTGGAGCAGCTCAGTTATGTGCTGATGCAGGTGCTGATGCAGTTTTGGCTTATCATTTCGGCCCTAAAGCCTATAAAGCTTTAAAGGCAGCTGGAATTGAAGTTTTTGATATAACTGATCAAAAATTAATTAGAGAAGCTTACCAAGATTTTCAGGCAGGCAAATTAGATGAGGCTGAAGCTGGCCCGGGAGGACATCATTAAATTGAGCCGGGAAATTTCACTTTCAATTTTAAGTGGAAAGGGTGGAACCGGAAAGACTACACTGGCAGTTAATCTGGCTCTGGCCCTGGAGAATGTTCAGCTTCTTGATGCAGATGTAGAAGAACCAAATGATTATATTTTCATTTCACCAGAAATTGAAAAAAAAGAAATGGAATCTGTAATGAGATTAATTCCGGAAGTTGATGATGATAAATGTACAGCCTGCCGCAAATGTGTTGACTTCTGTGAATATAATGCTCTGGCAATGATGCTGGATAATGTTTTAGTTTTTGAAGAAGTATGCCACAGCTGTGGTGGCTGTAAAATTGTGTGTCCGGAAAATGCAATTACGGAAAAAGAAAGTGAACTAGGCAAACTTCGCCATGATAGGCTGCCTGGTCTTGATTTCTGGCAGGGAGAACTGAATACCGGGGAAGAAAAAGCTGTTCCAGTTATCGAAAAATTAAAGTCAAAGATTGATCGAAATAAAAAGGTAATTATTGATTCACCACCGGGAACAACCTGTCCGACTATCGAAGCAATTAATGATACAGATTTTACAGTTGTCGTCACCGAGCCTTCTTCTTTTGGCCTGCATGATTTAAAAATGGTTATTGAGATGTTAAATAATATTGAACAGCCATTTGCTGTGGTAATCAATAGAGCTGAGCCAGAATCTGATCATTTAATTGAAGATTACTGTCAGGTCGAAGGAATAGAAATTTTAATGAAAATTCCTTTTTCCAGAAAAATTGCAGAACTTTATTCAAATGGAAAAACATTTGTTGATGAACTTGAGGGCTGGGAAGCAAAATTTGAAGAATTATATAAAAAAATCAGGGAGGAGGCCACTAAATATGAAAGAAATAACAGTAATTAGTGGAAAGGGTGGAACCGGAAAAACGACTTTTACTGCCAATCTGGCCTCCTTATTAGATGACCTGGTAATAGGTGACTGTGATGTTGATGCTCCAAATTTACATTTACTTTTAAACCCGGTAAATATAAATGAAGAAATACATAAGGGAGCCAAACTTGCAGTAAAAACCCAGGAGCGCTGTATTGACTGTGGTAAATGTTATGATAACTGTCGTTTTAATGCTGTGACAGCAGATGATTATCAAATAAAGAATTTAAAATGTGAGGGTTGTGGAGTCTGTGTAGAGGTTTGTCCGACTGATGCTCTAAAGCTGGAACCTATTGAAACAGGCAGTCTTTATCAGGCTGAAAGCAAATTTGGAGATATGATCCATGCTCGTCTGATTCCTGGTGCTGACACTTCTGGTAAATTAGTGAGTGAGGTTAAGAAAAAGGCTTCTGAAATTGCCAAGAAAAAAAATAAAGACTGGGTTTTAATTGATGGCTCACCGGGTATTGGCTGTCCTGTTATTGCATCTTTAACAGGTTCGGATCTTGCAATTTTAGTAACCGAACCTACAATGTCAGGTTTTTCTGATCTAAAAAGAGTAATAGAGGTTGTAAAACATTTTAAAATTCCAGCTGGACTGGTGATTAATAAATATGATTTAAACGAAAAAATTAGTGATCAGATAGAAAGTTACTGTCAGGGTGAAGATATAGAGCTTCTAACTAAAATTCCTTACAGTCGAGTTATTGTAGAATCTTTACAAAAAGGTGAACTATTTATTGATAATGATACTGGTTTAAGAGAAAAAATGCTTAATGTAGTGACTAAATTAAAAAAAATGGAGGTTAAATAAGATGAAGAAAATCGCTGTACCTGTTCAGGGAGAAAATATTTCTGCTCATTTTGGACATGCACCTCAATTTAAGATTTTTAGTGTGGAAGATCAGGAAATTGTTGAAGAAAATAATTTAGAAAATCCTGGCCACCAGCCGGGACTTTTACCAAGGCTTTTAAATGAAGCCGGTGCAGATCTTGTTATTTCATCCGGCATGGGTCAGAAAGCAATTGCAATTTTTGAGAAGAATAATATTGAAGTTGTTTGCGGTGCTGCTGGTGAAGCAAGAGCAGCAGTTTTGGATTATCTTAAAGGTAATTTAGATGCATCTGCTAATGCCTGTTCTCATGGGGATCACGATCATCAGCACAACCATGATCATCAACATGGAACTCATAAACATTAATTAATCGATATAATAAATAATAAATAGGTACCAAATAAATAGGTACCAGGTACAAAAAGCTCTTTTTGTACCTGGTACTAAATAAAAACAAATTTTTTTGCCAAATTCTTGACATAT
>JBKHDA010000002.1:0-73412 GCA_046541575.1 Halanaerobium sp.
ATCAGCGACATTTAATATCTTATCAACTCCACCGCATTTTGTCAAGAACTTTTTAAAATATTTTCATCTGCCAAAAAGCGTCCTGTTTTTCGCGACAAATAATAGAATAACACCTATACTTAACTATGTCAAGAAAAAAATAAAAAAACTTCCTCAAGTAAATAATAAATATAGTCTTAATTATCCACTATAAAGGAAGTTTTATTATTCTTATTTTTAAAGAACATATTTTAATACATTTTCATTATATAATTATAAACTTATTAGTTTCAAATTGATTTTTTAACCAAAATAATCTATATATTCATCACTATCTTTGTCAAATTTTTTATTTAAACCAAATCCCATTGCAGTTACTTCTGCAAACTTATTGACAAAATTATTAAATTTTCCCATTTTTATCACCTCTTATAGTTTTATAAAATTATAGGTCTTTTAAATTTATCTCATTATTTTCTTATTGAGTATATTATATCGAATCAAAATTATTATGATGTAAAATAGTTAACTATTTTTAGAATTAATATGAGTAATTTACTCAACTTTGCTAATTTGTATTTATTTTATCTTAAATTATTTTTTTGAATCTAAAATTAGCTGCATCTGCTCTTATTATATAAGACTCCACAGAAGTTCACTTCTGTGGAGTCTTTTTGAAAATATAATTTATCTTATTTATTATTATTATTCTAATTCATCTTTTTCTGATTCAATTTCAACATCTTCTTCAGCAGCTTTTTCTTCAGCTTCCCTGTCTATTTTTTCAACCAGTTTATCAAAGCGAGCTTCTGCTCTCTCTTCTGGGCTTAATTCTTCTTTTTCTTCCTGATCATCATCATCTTCTTCTAAAATATCATCATTAATTCTGGCTAAAGATACTACTTTATCCTCTTCCCCAACATTAATGATTTTAACCCCCATTGTATTTCTACCTGTTGTAGATATTTCTGCTGCTGGAAGCCTGATAATAATTCCATCCTGAGTTATGACCATCATTTCTATACTATCATCAACTATTCTAGCTGCAGCCAGTTTACCATTTTTCTCGGTAATATTAGCTGTAATGATTCCTTTACCAGCTCTATTTTGAATTCTATAGTCAGAAATAGGTGTTCTTTTACCATACCCATTTTCAGTAATTACCAGTAATTCTTCACCGGCAGAATCTACTTCCATCTCTATAACCCGATCTTCTTCTTCTAAATTAATTCCTTTAACTCCATAAGAATTTCTACCTACAGAACGAACATCCCCTTCATTAAAGTGAATTGCTTTAGCATTACGGGTAATTAAAAAGATATTTTCATCCTCTTCTATAATTCTGACACCAATTAATTCATCATTTTTCCTTAAATTAACAGCTATCAACCCTGTATAATTGGTATCATACTCCTCTAAAGCAGTCTTTTTAATTAGACCATCTTTAGTGGCCATAATCAGGTAAGCATCTTCTGGAAATTCTTTAACCGGAATTACTGCATTTATTTTTTCATCATCTTCTAAATCTAAAAGATTAATAATTGCAGTTCCTCTGGCCTGACGTCCTGTTTCCGGTATCTGATAGCCTTTTAATCTGTATACTCTTCCCTGATTGCTGAAAAATAAAAATTTATGATGAGTAGTAGTTGTGAAGATATTTTCAACAAAATCTTCTTCTTTGGTGCTGATACCTATTACTCCCTTACCACCGCGTCGCTGACTGCGGTATAAATCAAGAGCCATTCTTTTTATATATCCCTGATTGGTCATAGTTACCACAATCTGTTCTTCTTCAATTAAATCTTCTAATTCGAGATCAGTAGCTCTATTCATAATTGAAGTTCTGCGCTCATCATTATATTTTCTTTTGATTTCTAATATTTCCTCTTCCACAATTTCTAATAATTTTTCTTCATTTGCTAAAACTGATCTATAATATGTTATTTTTTCCTGTAAATCTTTATATTCTGTTTCTATCTTATCTCTTTCTAATCCTGTCAGACTCTGTAATCTCATTCTTAAAATAGCATTGGCCTGAGTTTCAGAAAGCTCATAATTCTCCATTAAATTAATTCTGGCTGTATCAACTTGATCAGCATTTTTTATCATATCTACAATCTCATCGATATTTGCCAGAGCAATTCTATATCCTTCTAAAATATGGGCTCTATCTAAAGCTTTATCCAGATCATACTGTGTTCTGCGCCTGATTACCTCTTTTTGATGTTCTAAGTAATGTTCAAGAATTTGTTTTAAGGATAAGACCTTTGGTTCCTTATCTACCAGAGCAATCATAATTACACTAAATGTAACCTGAAGTCTGGAATGTTTATATAATTGATTTAAAACTACCTCTGGAGTAGCTTCTCTTTTTAATTCAATTACCACTCTCATTCCATCTCTATCAGATTCATCTCTAATATCAGAAATAGCATCCAGTTTTTCATCCTTAACCAGATCTGCTATTTTTTTTATTAAGCGAGCCTTATTTACCTGATAAGGAAGTTCATCTATAATAATTTGCTTTCTATTTACAGATAAATCTTCAACTCTGGTTTTAGCTCTAACAGTTAATTTACCCCGCCCATTTTTATAGGCTTTATAAATACTCCCGCGTCCCATAATCTGGCCGCCTGTAGGAAAATCAGGACCCTTAATTGTTCCCATTAATTCCTTGGTTTTAATCTCTGGATTATTAATCAATTTAATAACTCCATCGATTACCTCACCTAAATTATGAGGTGGAATACTTGTTGACATACCAACTGCAATTCCTGATGTACCATTAACTAATAAATTAGGAAATCTTGCCGGTAATACCTCAGGTTCTTCTAAAGAATCATCAAAGTTAGGAATAAAGTCAACAGTATCTTTATTAATATCAGTCATCATCTCAGAGGCGATGGGAGCCATTCTGGCTTCTGTATAACGCATAGCCGCTGCACTATCACCATCAATAGAACCAAAGTTTCCGTGCCCATCTACCAGCATATAACGGTAGGAAAAATCCTGAGCCATTCGAACCATGGTATCATAAACTGCTGTATCTCCATGTGGATGATACTTACCCAGTACTTCTCCGACTATCCGAGCAGACTTCTTATGAGGTTTAGTATGGGTCATCCCCAGATCATTTAAGGCATATAAAATCCTTCTGTGTACAGGTTTTAAACCATCTCTAACATCCGGTAGTGCTCTACCTACAATTACACTCATCGAATAATCGAGATATGATGTCCTCATTTCTTTATCTATGTCAATTTTTTTAACTCTTGCTGCTTTTTGATCCAAAATATTTCACCAACCTTTAGCTTATAATAAATTTATACATCAAGATTTTTAACTTCTCGGGCATGTTTTTGAATAAATTCACGTCTTGGAGCAACCTTATCCCCCATCAGAATAGAAAATGTCTCATCAGCCATGATTGCATCTTCTATATCTACCTGGAGTAAAATTCTATTATCTGGATCCATGGTAGTATCCCAGAGCTGACTGGGGTTCATCTCACCAAGACCCTTATATCTCTGCATAGAAACTCTATCTTTTCCAATTTCTTCGAGCAGCTCCTTTAAAGCTTTATCATTGTAAACATATTCTTCTCTTCTACCCTTTTTGACCTTATATAAAGGTGGTTGTGCAATATATATATTTCCATTTTCAAGTAAAGGTCTCATATATCGATAAAAGAAAGTTAAAAGTAAGGTTCTAATATGAGCTCCATCGACATCTGCATCAGTCATAATTATAATTCTATCATAACGAATATTATTTATATCAAATTCTTCTCCCACTCCTGTTCCAATAGCAGTGATCAAAGCTCTGATTTCATCATTATTTAAAATTTTATTTAAGCGTGATTTTTCTACATTTAAAATTTTACCTTTAAGGGGTAAAATAGCCTGGAATTCTCTATCCCGGCCCTGTTTAGCAGAACCTCCGGCAGAATCCCCCTCAACAATATATACTTCTGTGTCATCGGCTTTGCGGCGGGAACAATCTGCGAGTTTACCGGGTAAAGCTGTTGATGTTAAAGCACTTTTTCTTCTTGTTAAATCTCTGGCTTTACGAGCAGCCTTTCTTGCCTGAGCAGCACTAATAGCCTTATCAATTATTGCCTTTCCAACCTTAGGATTTTCTTCTAAATAAGTTTTCAAAAAAGAAGAAACTGCAGAATCAACAAAACCCCTGATTTCACTATTGCCAAGTTTAGTTTTGGTCTGTCCTTCAAACTGAGGCTCAGATAATTTAACACTGACAATTGCAATCATACCTTCTCTAATATCTTCACCTTTAAGATTATCATCCCCATCTTTTAAAATATTTTTACTGCGGGCATAATCATTAAAGGTCCGAGTTGTGGCTGATTTAAAACCACTTAAGTGAGTTCCACCCTCTTTTGTATTAATATTATTAGCAAAGGTATAAAGTGAAGTGTTGTATCCCTGATGATACATAATAGCAACCTCAATTGATCCTTCTTCAGCCTCATCTTCTATGTAAATTGGTTCAGAAAGTAAAGGTTTTTTGCTCTGAGTTAAATATTCAACGAAAGATACCAGTCCGCCATCAAAGTGAAATTCCTCCTCCTCCACTTCTTCCTGACGGTTGTCATTAATCTTAATTGTTGTTCCTTTATTTAAAAAGGCCAGTTCTTTTAATCGCTGGGCTAAAACTCTAAAATCAAAATCTATTTCCTCAAAAATCAGAGGATCCGGTTTGAATTCAATTGTAGTTCCTGTACAATCACTGTCACAGCTTCCTACTACCTGCAGATCATGCTGGGGAACTCCTCTTTCATATTTCTGCTTATAAACCTTACCATCTTTCCAGGCAATTTCAACTTCCATCCATTCTGTTAAAGCATTTACTACAGAAATACCAACACCGTGTAATCCACCGGATACCTTATATCCTTCTCCACCAAATTTACCTCCTGCGTGGAGGGTGGTCATTACAACTTCTACAGCTGGTTTATCAACTTTAGGATGAATTTCTACTGGAATACCTCGACCGTCATCCTGTACTTTTATTACATTTCCAGGTTTTATTTCAACAGATATTTCTGAGCAGTAGCCGGCCATTGCCTCATCAATACTGTTATCAACTACCTCATAAACTAAATGATGAAGTCCTTCTATACTTGTAGAACCAATATACATTCCAGGCCTTTTTCGAACTGCCTCCAGCCCCTCAAGTACCTGTATATGTTCTGCTTCGTAATTACCTCTGTCCTTAATATCCATCAATATCCCCCATTTTCTTCTGTAAACTTATCAACTCTATCACCAAGTGTCTTAGATGAGATCATTGAAAGATAAATTGTCTCTCCTGTTAACACAAAAGAACGGGGATTACCCCCGGAATAATCAACAATAAATCCTTCTTCATCAGAAATCTCTAAAAATTCCTCAGTTATCTCAGATGAAGTCGTACTCTCTAAATCACCAATTAATACTACTTCTTTTGATGGAATCATATAACCATCACCAAGATGTAAAAACATATGTCTAATTCACCCTCTTTTTTATTCTCCCCTTTTTAACCTGATAAACATTATAGGAGTTATTTTTAAGTCCGGATAAATTTTCTCCATCTGTTGCTGTAATTATAGTCTGAATTTTATCAGCTATAATATTAATCAATGCTTTTCTTCTCAAACCATCTAATTCTGAAAAAACATCATCTAAAAGCAGGACTGGATATTCTCCGGTCTCTGACTTCATAAATTCCAGCTCTGCCAGTTTTAATGCTAAAGCAGCAGTACGCTGCTGTCCCTGAGATCCATATTTGCGCAGGTCCATCTCATTTACCTTTAAAATTATATCATCTCTATGAGGACCAATTACAGTATAGCCGCGAGAAATTTCCTGATCACGCTTTGCAATCAGGCTATCTATAAAAAGCTCTCTTAATTCTGCTTCTCCCAGTTTTTTTGAAAAATTATTTAAAGATATATCATATTCCAGTTCTAAATTTTCCCGCCCCTCAGTTATTTTTCGCTGAGAAAGTCTGGCTAAAATCTTTAATTTATCTATAACTTCTATTCTTTTTAAAATTATTTTAGAACCAACTGCAGCCAGCTGTTCATCCCAGACAGAAAGCATTTCCCTATCAGTTGATCTGCCATCTCTAATTGATTTTAATAAATTATTTCTCTGTTTTAAAAGATGATCATATTTACTTAAAAGATGGTTATAATAGCGGCTGACCTGAGAAATTTCAAGGTCAATAAAATCTCTCCTGTGTGATGGTCCCTCTTTAACCAGCTTTAAATCCTCAGGAGAAAATAAAACTGCATTTAAATATCCCAGCAGTTCTTTAACTTTATCCAGAGGATTATCATTAATTTCAACCTGGCGTCCACTTTTTTCTAAACGCATGGCTAACTTTATTTTACCTTCTCTGCGCCGTAAAAGCAACTGAACAAGTGCTTTTTCTTGATTCCAGCTAATCATTTCCGAAGTAATGCTGCTGCGGTGGGAATTAGCTGTGGCCATTAAATAAATTGCTTCTAAAAAATTAGTTTTCCCCTGACCGTTGGCACCTAAGAAAATATTTAAATTTGGATTTAAATCAAGCATCAACTCTTCAAAATTACGAAAATTTCGGCAGAGAACTCTTTCTAAATACATTAATTATCCCCGACTTACTTTATATTTTTTAGCTTCAGCTGTTAAAGAAACAATATCTCCAGCTTTTAAAGTTTTACCCCTCTTTAATTCTATTTCGCCATTAACTTCTACTTCTCCTGCCTGAATTAAATGTTTGGCTTCTCCACCGCTCATTACAATATTGGCCCATTTTAAAAATTGATCTAAATTAATTGTATCACTTGTTATCTGTACTTCTTCCATTTATTATTACCTCCCTTAATTACCCTAAGTGTAACCTCTTAATAACTTTCCACATTTCAACAGGCAGTACACTTTCATTCTTTTTTTATAATTATGACTGAGAACGAACCGGCATAATTAGATAAATAAACTTATCCCCGGCTTCTGCTTCCGATTTTACAACCAGTGGATTTAAGGGTCCTATCATTTCTATATTAATTTCATCAGAATCTAAGACTTTCAACACATCAATAAAATATCCCGCATCAATATTAATTTTCTGCTCCGGTCCTTCAATATCAATTTTTAACTCCTCATGAGCATAACCGGAACTTCCTTCAGCTGAATTAATTTCCATTAAACCATCATCTGCCATCAGAGTAATTATATTCGCATCCAGTTTTGCAATTAAAGATGCTCTTTTTACTGCTCCGTGCAGCTGAGATAAATCCGCAGAAAATTTACTGTTTGATTCATCCGGAATTACCAGCTCATAATTTGGAAATTTACCCTCGATTAAGCGAGAAATAACTTCAATACCATTAAAGGTAAAACGAACATAATTACTGTCAACCTCTATCTCAACACTTCCCTCATCTTCAAGTAAATTATTCAATTCCTGTAAGGTGCTGCCGGGTAAAATAACGGCTATTTTTTCATTAACTGAAGTCTGCAGAGGAGCTTCAATATATGATAAACGATATGTATTGGTAGAAACCATTTTTACTTTTTCTGCTTCAACTTCGAATAAAGATCCTGTTAGAGCAGGCTGTGTTTCATCTTTGGAGGTAGAAATTCTCACTTTTTTTATCATTTCTTTAAACTTACTGGAAGGTAAATTGAATTTTGCACTCTCTTCTACCTGGGGTAAATTAGGAAATTCATCCGGATCATAACCGTTTATTTTAAATAAGGAATTAAGGCATTTAATCTGCAGCTGCCATTTATCCTGATTTAATTCTATTTTTACTTCTTCATTTGGCAGTTCACGAATAATATTTAAAAATTGTGTAGCTGGCAGTACAATTGAGCCATCTATTTGACCTTCTGCTTTTAAGTTATATTTAATTCCCAGTTCCAGATCAGTAGATTTTAAAGTTAAAGTATCATGTTCTAAGCTTAAAAAGATCCCAGTTAAAATAGGTAATGTTTGATTTTTGGCTACAGCTCTTCTGACAATATTTAGAGCATTATATAATTCCTTTTGATTAATTGAAAATTTCAAATTGTATCCCTCCAGATTAAAAGTTATTAACAAAATTTAAAAAAGATAATAGTGGTTAATTTATTAATAAAACTAGTAGTAATAGTAATAGGGGCTGTGAATATGTGGATAAGCCCTTTAGTACTATTGAGAGCCTTATTATGCCTGTAGATAATTTGTTAGTTGATAGGATAAGAGTTATCCACATACTAACAGACAAAAATTATTAACATTTTATCAACAATCACCTTAATAATTATCCACAAAATTTGTTGATAGTTTAAATAGCTAAAAATAGAGACAAAAATTTATTAAAAAAAATAAAAATTATTTTGATCAGCCGTGTTTAATTGTATCAATTAATCGTTCAATTTTATTGCTGAAATCATCTTCATTTTCTATTTTTTCCTGAATTTTATTATGAGCATGAATTACAGTTGTGTGATCCCGGCCACCAAATTCATTACCAATATGAGGAAGTGAAAAATCGGTTAATTCTCTACTTAAATACATTGCAATTTGACGGGGAAAGGCAATATTTTGAGTTCTTTTTTTAGACTGCATATCTTCCATTCTTAAATTATAGTCATCTGTTATTATTTTTTTTATTCTTTCTATATTAACTTCAAATGACTGATCTTTCTTTTTATTAACCAGATCTTTCAGGGCTTCTCTTGCTAAATCAACATCGATTTCCCTGTCAACAAGTGAAGAATAGGCAATTACCTTAACCAGAGCTCCTTCTAATTCTCTAATATTTGATTGAATTTTATTTGCAATATAAATAACTACTTCATTTGGAATAGTTAGATTTTCTATATCAGCTTTTTTTCTTAAGATAGCAATTCTTGTTTCTAAGTCTGGTTTTTGAATATCAGTGATTAAACCCCATTCAAAGCGAGAACGTAGTCTTTCTTCTAGAGTAGGAATTTCTTTCGGGGGGCGATCACTTGATATAATTAACTGGCGATTTGATTCATGTAAAGTATTAAAAGTATGAAAAAATTCTTCCTGAGTTCTTTCCTTACCAGCTAAAAATTGTATATCATCTACAAGTAATATATCAATGTTGCGGTATTTATCTCTAAAATCTACAGTTGAATCATCTTTAATTGAATTGATAAGCTCATTTGTAAAGGTTTCCGAAGAAACATAAACTACTTTATAATCAGGATTATTTTTTAAAATAAAATGAGCTATTGCCTGCATCAGGTGAGTTTTACCTAATCCCACATCACCATAAATAAAAAGAGGATTGTATGCCTTTGCTGGAGCTTCAGCAACGGCAAGAGATGCTGCATGAGCAAAGCGGTTGCTGTTACCTACTACAAAAGTATCAAAAGTATATTTCGGATTAAAGCCATTTTGTTTTAATTCAGATTCAATATTATTATTTTCTTCTTCTTTTTCATTTACTATTTCAACTTGATCTTCATTTTTTGTTTCTTCTTTTTTATTATTATTTTTATTTTCTTTAAATTTTTTAACTTCTTCTGGTGTCAGTAAAATCAAGGTCCACTTATTTCCAGTTAAATCTTCAAGTATTTCCTCAATTAGATCAGTATACTGACTTTCTATCCATTCCTGGATAAAATTATTTGGAACCTGCAGCACAAGCTGATTTTCTTCAGTTGTCATTACAGCCTTTGTTTCTGAAAACCAGGTGTTAAAACTGGGATTTGTAATTTTTTCTTTGATATTTTCTAAAGTTTTCTTCCAGATGTGATCTAATTCTTTTTGCGAGAAAGACATAAAATACCTCCTGTAATTCTAAAAAAATTGCACTTAAGTTAAAGTTATCCCCAATTGATGGGGATAATTAAGGCTTTATCCACAAAAATGTGGAAAAGTTATAGTGTTATCCACAGGCAGCTCAAAAGATTAATTACTATTAAACTAGTAAATTCTCTTTTTTATGTTAAAAATTAAATAATAATTTGTTAATAAAAAGATAAAAGATATCCACAAAGAATGATTGTTATTAACAGTTTGTGGATAAAATATTAAGATATTGTGGATAACTTGACGTATTTTGTTGATTTTTGTAGTTTTGTTGATTATTTTATAAACAAGTTGTTAATATTATATTAACTATCAGCTCGGTTCACAATAAATCTAAATTATAAATAACCATATTAATAATAACAGATTATCAACAAATTATCAACAGGGACTGAAAAGATTTATCTTGTGGATAAGATTAAATCTTCTTGACTCTACTATCTAAATAGCATATAATTTTAAATGTATGAATAAAAAATTGTCTTAGTTGTGGATTATTTTAGCTGGAGGTTATTTGGTGGAAAGTCTAAAAAAGAATAAAGAATTCAAAAAAGTATATGATAATGGAAGATCATATGCTACACGCAATCTGGTAATTTACTGTCTTAATTATGAAAAAGGCAAAAAGAACCGCTACGGTTTATCAGTCAGTAAAAAAATTGGAAATGCTGTTGTTAGAAATAAGTTAAAAAGAAGATTGAGAGAAATTATTAGAAATTTTGAAAATGAGAAAGATTTTAAAGGATATGATATAATATTTATTGCCCGTAAACCAGTTGTTAAACTTGATTATCAGTCTTTAAAAAAAGACGTAGAAAAGCTGTATAAAAAAATGAATATAATTTAAATTACATATGGAATAAGTGTAAAAAATAAATTTTTATTTATTTGCTTTTACATAATTATTTAAATAATTATGAAACTGGTTAAATAAGGTGATAAAAATGAAAAAAATATTTTTGTTTTTAATTAAAATCTATCAGAAGATTATTTCACCCTGGACTCCTAAAAGCTGTCGTTTTCGCCCTACCTGTTCTGAATATACAAGACAGGCAGTTGAAAAATATGGGGCTTTTAAAGGCGGCTGGTTGGGATTAAGGCGAATTTTGCGCTGTCATCCTTTTAATTCAGGTGGTTATGATCCGGTAGAATAGGAGGAATTTATTAAATGTTTGATTGGTTAATTAATGGAATGGCATATGCTCTAGATTTTATTTACAATATTGTTGGTAATTATGGTGTTGCAATTATAATTTTCACACTGCTGATTAAAATAGCACTTTATCCTTTAACAGCTAAACAGACGCGATCGATGAGAGAAATGCAGGAAATACAGCCTGAAATGAAGAAAATCCAGGAAGAATATAAAGATGACAAAGAAAAGCAGCAGGAAGAAATGATGAAGCTCTATCAGGAACATGGAGTTAATCCAGCTGCAGGTTGTCTGCCGATGATAGTTCAGATGGCTATTTTGATACCTTTATATAGAACAATTTTTGCTCTGGGTGGAGAAATGGCAAATGAGGCTTTTTTATGGATTGGAACTATAACAGATGGTTCACTTGCTGATCCAGATATTGCAATTGTGCTTTTAAATGCACTTGTTATGTTTGGACAGACTTATATGACTCAGAAAATTTCTGGTGGAGAAGGAAAGAGCAATAAAATGATGTATATGATGCCTTTATTTATAATATTTATCGGCTTTAGACTTCCTTCTGGAGTTCTATTATACTGGTTTACATCAACCCTATTTACTGTAGCACAGCAGTATTTCCTATCTAAGGAACCAAGCAGAATTAAGGGGGATGCATAATAAAAATGAAGAGCATAAAAGTAGAGGCTAAAAATGTAGATAAAGCAGTAGAAAAGGCTCTGGCTGAACTTGATATTGCAAGAAAAGATGCAGAAATTAAAATTATAGATGAGGGAAGCCGAGGTTTGCTGGGCTTAATTGGAGCTAAAGATGCTGTTGTAGAGGTAAAAGAAGTTTTTGATCCTGTCAAAAAAGGAAAAGAATTTTTAGAGACATTATTAACTAAAGCTGATATTAATGTTGGTGTAGAAGTTCTAGAAGAAAAAAGTGATGAAGAACAGGTAGTTTACAATCTAACAGGAGAAAAAGAACTTGGTTTAGTTATTGGTCATCGAGGAGAAACTCTTGATGCAATGCAGTATTTAACTTCGATTTATATTAATAAAGAGCTGGAAGAATATTTTAGAGTTCTACTTGATGCTGAAGGTTATCGTGATCGACGCCAGGAAACTTTAGAAAGGTTGGCCGAAAGACTGGCCTCTAAAGCGGAAAGAAAACAGCGAAAAGTTGTTTTAGAACCAATGCCGCCACATGAAAGAAGAATTATTCATATTAAACTCAAAGAAAATAAAAATGTTAAATCATACAGTGAGGGGAAAGAGCCCTACCGTAAAGTTATGATAGAACCATTAGATAACTAATATAATTATCTAATATAAATAAAGCAGCTGTATTTGCTATTTACAGCGACTAATAAATAGAAAATAAAAGAAGCAGATGGCTTTTATCATTAACCCAGCAGGAATTTTCTCTGCTGGGTTATCTTTTAGGAGGTGTTAAGAAAGTGGATATTTTAAGAGAAGATACTATTGCAGCGATTGCAACTCCATTTGGCACAGGTGGGACCGGAAAAATTAGAATCAGCGGACCTCAGGCCTATCAAATTGGAAATAAAATTTTTAAATCAATAAAAGAAGGAAAAAATCTGTCTGAGCAGGAAACCTACACAGCTCATTACGGCCACATCAAAGATCCGGAAAGTGGAAAAATAATTGATGAAGTTGTAGCAATCATGATGAGAGCTCCTCATTCTTTTACAGGTGAAAATGTTTTAGAGTTTGACTGCCATGGTGGAATGACTCCCCTGAGAGCGGTGCTTGATTTAGCATTAAAATATGGAGCCAGGCTGGCTGAGCCGGGAGAGTTTTCTCAGAGAGCCTTTTTAAATGGAAGAATTGATCTGGCTCAGGCAGAAGCAATTATTGAAATAATAAATTCTAAAACAGAAAAAAGCCTGGACCTTGCTGTTGATCAGCTAAATGGTAAGCTTTCACAGAAAGTTGACCAAATTAAAGAAGAGGCAGTTGAAATTCTAGCTCATCTGGAAGCAGCAATTGATTATCCTGAAGATGAAATTGAAGGTTTTTCTCCAGCAAAATTGGGAGATAAATTTAATTATATAAAAGAGGAAATAGAAAAACTATTAAAGAGCAGCAAACAGGGAAAAATATATAAAGAAGGTTTAAAAACCGTTATTGTAGGCAAACCCAATGTAGGAAAATCAAGTTTGTTGAATTATTTTTTAGAAGAAAAGAGGGCGATTGTGACTGATATTCCGGGAACAACTCGAGATGTGATTGAAGAATATGTAAATCTAAAAGGAATCCCCTTGAAAATAATTGATACAGCTGGAATTAGAGAAACCAAAGACGCTGTAGAAAAAATTGGAGTTGAGAGAACCAGAAAATCAGCAGAAAAATCAGATCTGGTGCTTTTTATGCTTGATATTAGTCAGGGAATAACGGCTGAAGATAGAGAAATTTATAAACTTATTAAAGATAAACCGGTAATCATAATTGTTAACAAAACAGATCTATCTTCAAAGATAGATAAAGAAAAAATTGAGAAAGAATTTTCTGAGCACAGTGTACTCTGGATATCACTTTTAGAAGAAGAGGGACTAAATGAGTTAAAAGAAGATATTCTGGATGAAATACTTGATGAAGAAATTGATACAGATGTCGAGGCAGTAGTAACTCAGAGCAGACATCATGATGCTCTGGTTAAGGCTGAAGAAGCAATTGAGAGGGTAATTGTTTCACATGAAACAAATATGCCCTATGATTTTTTGACTATAGATTTAAAGGACTGTCTTGATGGACTCGGGAAAATAACAGGAGAAACTGTTGCTGATGATATTTTAGATAGAATATTTAATGATTTTTGTCTGGGAAAATAATAATAAAAGGGAGAGATATAATGGATTTTCATAAATATCCAAAAGAGTACGACGTAATAGTAATTGGAGCCGGTCATGCAGGTTGTGAAGCATCTCTGGCACCTGCAAGAATGGGCTTGAAGACACTGACTTTAACAGTTAGTTTAGATCATGTAGCATTTATGCCCTGCAATCCTTCACTTGGTGGTCCGGGAAAATCTCATATAGTGAGAGAGATTGATGCACTTGGAGGAGAAATGGCCAGAAATATGGATGAAACCATGATTCAGATCAGAATGTTGAATACAAGCAAAGGACCTGCAGTTCACGGTCTGCGGGGACAATCAGATAAAGATGAATACCATAAAAGAATGAAGCAGGTTTTAGAACAGGAAGATAATATTGATTTAAAACAGCAGATAGCAGAAGATATAATTGTTGAAGATGGCGAAGTTAAGGGGGTTGTAACTAAAACTGGAGTCTTTTTTCCCGGAAAAAAAATTATTCTAACAACAGGTACCTTTTTAAAAGGAAGAATAATTATTGGAGAAGCAAAATTTAATGCCGGTCCCAATCAGCAGTATCCGGCAAATAAACTTTCGGGCAGCTTAAAAGAGCTGGGTATTAATTTAAGAAGATTTAAAACTGGAACTCCACCTCGAGTCAGTAAAAAATCAATGGATTTTTCTAAAATGGAGCCCCAGCCGGGAGAAGAAGGTTTAAGTTTTTCTTTTGAGTCTGAACCTTTAACAGGAGAACAGGCAATGTGTTATTTAACCTATACTTCTGAAGAAACTCATAAAATTATCAATGATAATAAGATGAGAACTCCCCTGTTTAGTGGTGTAATTGATGGAGTCGGACCCCGCTACTGTCCTTCTATAGAAGATAAAGTGGTTCGTTTTCCTGATAAGGGGAGACATCAGCTTTTTATAGAACCTGAGGGATTAGGAACAGATGAATATTATGTTTCCGGTCTTTCTACCAGCTTGCCCTATGATGTGCAGATTGAAATGGCAAGAACTGTACCCGGTTTAGAAGACGTAGAAATTATGAGGCCAGGATATGCAATTGAATATGACTGTGTGGATCCGGAAGAATTAAAGCTTGATTTAGAATTAAAGAAAATTAATGGTTTATACACAGCAGGACAGATTAACGGCAGCTCAGGTTATGAAGAAGCAGCCGGTCAGGGTTTAATTGCCGGCATTAATGCCGCTTTGAGTCTGCAGGATAAAGAGCCTGTAATTTTAAAACGATCACAAGCTTATATAGGAGTTTTGATTGATGATTTAGTAACCAAGGGTACACCCGAACCTTATAGAATTATGACCTCCAGAGCAGAATACAGGCTGCTTTTACGCCAGGATAATGCAGATCAGCGCTTAACTCCGCTCGGCAGAGAAATTGGACTGGTTAGTGATCAGAGATATAAACATTATCAGGAAAAGATGGAAGGGGTTAAAAAAGCTCTTAATTATCTAAGGGCAGATGAAAATCAGGTTAATCCAACCAAAGAAGTAAGAGCCAGATTGGAAGAACTGGAAAGTGGTAATTTAAGCAAACCTGTTAGTTTAGAGAAATTGCTGCGTCGTCCAGAAATTTCTTATCAAGATCTTGAATTTTTTGCTGAAAATCTGCCGCAGGTTAAAAAAGATGTACAGGAGCAGATAGAAATTCAGGTTAAGTATAAAGGCTATATAGAGCGTCAGGAAGCTCAGGTAGAGCAGTTTAGAAAAATGGAAGAGAAAAAAATACCGGAAGAATTAGATTACAATCAGCTGGATAATCTGCGCCTGGAAGCAAGGGAAAAACTAAATAAAATAAGACCTCTTTCTATAGGTCAGGCCTCTAGAATTTCCGGAGTTTCGCCTGCTGATATTTCTGCTTTAATGATTTATTTAGAGCAGTATAATAGAAAGAAGAAGGATGATCAGGATGAAAATCAATAAAAATGAGTTTATAGAAAAATTAAAAGGCGGAATTGAAGCCTTAGATATTTCCTGCAGCAGAGAACAGCTTGAGCAGCTGTGGGAATATTATCTTTTCTTTATTGAAGAAAATAAAAAATATAATTTGAGCACTATTACTGAGCCGGAAGAGGTGATAAAAAAACATTTTCTGGATTCTCTGGTGATTTTAAAACAGCTTGATTTTAAGGGCAGAAAAAGGTGGCTTGATATTGGTACAGGTGCTGGTTTTCCGGGTATGGTTTTAAAATTATTTTTACCGGGAGACAGTTTTTATTTACTGGATTCTTCAGCTAAAAAAGTAAATTTTTTAAATCAATTAATTTATAAATTGAATCTTAAGGGTATTGATGCTACTCACGGCAGAGCTGAAGATTTAGCTCAGATTGAAGAATGGCGGGCTTCTTTTGATTATGTCTGTTCGCGAGCAGTAGCTTCTCTAAATATTTTATTAGAATACGCAGTACCCTTTTTAAAAATTGGTGGTTTTGCTTACTTTTATAAGGGACCGGAATATAAGGCTGAAATTGAGGCAAGTCAGAATTCTTTAGAGATATTAGGAGCAGAAATCAAGGATCTAATAAAACTTGATGTACCCGGTCTGGAAGCTGAGCGTTATTTAATTATTGTTGAAAAAAAAGCTGAAACTCCAGAAAAATATCCGAGGCGGGCTGGAATACCAAAAAAACGCCCTCTT
Source organism: Halanaerobium sp. (assembly GCA_046541575.1). Lineage (GTDB taxonomy): Bacteria > Bacillota > Halanaerobiia > Halanaerobiales > Halanaerobiaceae > Halanaerobium. Next base: position 16,443 of record JBKHDA010000002.1, read on the forward strand.
TAGATTATTTCCCGGGAAATAATTTGAGATTAATTAAATTTCAGACTCTGATTTAAATATTAATAAAGGATATTTAGCTGCTTTAGAGAAATATATTTTTATGTGGGGGTAATTTTTAATGAAAATTCCTTTCTTTAATCAAGAAAATAAAAATAATGAGGATCAAATTGTGGAAATAGAAATAGATAAGATTAAAACCAATCCTTTTCAGCCGAGAAAGGAATTTAATCAGGCTGAAATTGAAGAATTAGCTCAATCAATTAAAAACTTTGGTTTGATTCAGGCTATTACCGTTAGAGAAATTGAAGCTGGCTATGAATTGATTGCTGGAGAGCGGAGACTTAGAGCAGCCAGAGTTTTAAACAAAGAAGTTATTCCGGCTGTAATTAAGAATTTTAATGATCAGCAGATGGCCGAAATTGCTTTAATTGAGAATTTACAGAGAAAAGATTTGAATTTTTTAGAAGAAGCACAGGCTTATCAGCGGCTTTTGGATGAATTTAATTTAACTCAAAAGGAACTTGCGGCCCGGGTTTCTAAAAGCCAGTCTACTATTGCCAATAAACTGCGCCTTTTAAATCTTCCTGATCAAATCAGAGAAAAACTTCTGGCTGCTGATTTAAGTGAAAGACACGGCAGGGCTCTTTTGCAACTTGATTCTGCAGCAGAACAGATGGAAGTGATAGATGAAATCACTAAAAAAGAGCTTAATGTTAGGGAAAGTGAAAAATTAATAAAAAAACAGAAGCAGCCAACTGAAAAAAAGAAAAAAATCAAACATATATCTGAGGATCTGCGCCTTTTTGCCAATTCTTTAGAAAAAAGAATCTCAGAAATTGAGGATTCAGGGATTAATGTTGATTTTGAGCGCAGTGATGAGCAGGATAGTATAGAATATTATATTAAACTATCTAAATAAAGTTCACAAAGAGGTGAAATAATGGCTAAAAAAATTGCAATTGTCAACCAGAAAGGTGGGGTCGGCAAGAGCACAACAGCAGTTAATTTGAGTGCTGGCCTGGCAGAAAAAAACAATAAAGTTTTACTGATAGATATTGATCCTCAGGGGAATGCAAGCAGTGGCCTGGGGATAGAAAAATCAGAAGTTGAATATACAATATATGATTTATTAATTGAATCTGAGCCACCAATAAAGGCTATTTTGGAAAGCAGCACTAAAAATTTAGATATCATTCCTGCCAATATAGAATTAGCAGGAGCGGAAATTGAGTTGGTATCTATTATCTCCAGGGAAAGCAGACTTAAAAAATCTTTAAAATCTCTTAATCAGGATTATGACTACATCATAATTGACTGTCCTCCTTCTCTGGGTTTATTAACCTTAAACGCATTAACAGCTGCAGATAGTGTAATGGTTCCTATTCAGTGTGAATATTATGCCCTGGAAGGTTTAGGCCAGCTGATGAATACAATTGAGCTTGTCAGAAAAAATTTAAATCCTGATCTGAGGATCGAAGGGGTTTTAATGACTATGTTTGATGCCAGAACCAATCTTTCTGAACAGGTAATAGATGAAGTTAAAGATTATTTTTCCGAGCTGGTTTTTGACACAATTATTCCGCGTAACGTTCGTTTAAGTGAGGCGCCAAGTTTTGGTAAACCTATACTTGATTACAGCTCCAGTTCTAAAGGAGCAGAAGCATATAGAAAATTAGCAGAGGAAGTGATCTCTCTTGACTAAAAAAAGACTGGGCAAAGGTTTAAGCGCCCTGATAAATAATGATGATAATGTTGACCAGAGTAGAGTGGAAGAAATTTTTGTTGATCAAATTGAGCCTAATCCTTTTCAACCGCGGAGTCATTTTGATGAAGAGGCACTTAAAGAGCTGGCTAATTCCATTCAGGAAAAAGGAGTTATTCAGCCGATTACAGTGCGGAAAATTAAAGCTGAGAAATATCAGATAGTTGCCGGTGAACGGCGCTGGCGGGCTTCTAAGATTGCAGGACTTGAGAAAATATCTGCTGTGATTAGAAATTTTAAGGACCAGGAGATGCTGGAGATTGCTTTAATTGAAAATATTCAGCGGGAAGATTTAAATCCTATTGAAGAAGCAAATGCCTATAAAGAGATGCTGAATAATTTTGAGATAACACAGGCAGAACTTGCAAAACAGGTGGGAAAAAGCCGCTCAAATGTTTCCAATATGATTAGGCTGCTGAAATTAGCAGATAAAGTTAAAAACCATCTGCAGCGGGGAACAATTACAATTGGGCATGCTAGAGCCCTGCTTTCACTTGAAAAAGAAGAAACCCAGGTTGCAGCCTGTGAAAATATAATTATTCAGGATTTAACAGTAAGAGAAACAGAAAATTATGTTGAAAAATTAAAAAATCCTTTAAAAGATAAAAAAAAGAAGAAGAAAAAAGAAGAACTGGACCAGATCTGGAAAAAGGCTGCAGCTGAACTAGAAAACAATTTAGGAACAAAGGTTAAAATTAAGCAGCGCCAGAAAAATAATTTATTAACTATTGAATTAGATAGCTTTGAAAAATTACAGGAACTGGTGGATAAGTTAAAGTAATGTTTCACGTGAAACTAATATATAGAAGAGAGTAGCTGGGTGATAAATAATGATCGGAACTATTGTTAATATAGCTTCTGTGCTGACCGGAAGCACAGTTGGAGTGGTTTTTCGCGGTAAATTTCCTGAAAAAGTACAGACAACAGTAATCCACGGAATTAGTTTAGCTGTTATTTTAATTGGAATGCAGATGGCTTTCAGTATAGAAAAGGATCCGGACATTTTACTTGTTATTTTTAGTTTAGTTATTGGAGCTGTGGTTGGTGAACTGCTGCAGCTTGAAAAAAGATTAAATGATTTTGGTGAAAGCTTAAAAGATAGGTTCGGAGGAGAAGATGATCTGTTTGTCCAGGGCTTTGTTCAGGCCAGTTTGATTTATTGTGTTGGAGCAATGGCAATTATGGGTTCAATTCAGGATGGTCTTAATGGTGATCCCAGTATTTTATTTACTAAATCACTGCTTGATGGGATAACCTCTATTGCTTTTGCTGCCAGTACAGGGATTGGAGTAGCTTTTTCTGTGATTCCAATTCTTATCTATCAGGGGAGTATAACTTTAGCTGCGGAATGGGCTGCTGTATATTTGACCGATGATATGATTAGAATAATGACAGCCAGTGGAGGTCTTTTAATTACTGCAATTGGTTTAAACATGCTGGGAGTAAGCACAATAAAAACCGGTAATCTGCTGCCTGCACTGCTAATAGCATTGATCTTAAGTTCATTTGTGTTTTAATTTTGCAATAATTATAAAAATAATATATAATTAACTTACAATATTAAATAAAAGCGGGTGAAGGCTGAATGAGAGACCTTAGTGGCGCCGAAGGAGCAAGGGAAACTGAAACTCTCAGGCAAAAAGAATTCAGCTGGACGCAACTCTGAACATAGAAGAAAATTTAATGAACAGGGGTCGGATTTATTTCCGGCTGCCTGTTTTTTTGATTTTAAAGATGATTTGATCTCTGATTTTTTCTTTCCAGTTTGTTAATAAAATTTAGAATCATTTAAAAAAATAAAAAGGGGGCTGAAAAGATGAATAAAACTCCATTTAATCAGAAACATAAGGATATGGGGGCTAAGATGACTGATTTTGGGGGCTGGGAAATGCCGGTGGAATATACCGGAATTATTGAAGAACATCAGGCTGTCAGAAACAAATGCGGTCTTTTTGACACCTCTCATATGGGAGAAATCCTTGTTAGTGGTCATAATGCTGCTAAATCCTTAAATAAAATTATCACTAATGATCTCAAAAAATTGGAAGCCGGAAAAATTCTTTACACACCTATCTGTAAAGAAGATGGAGGAATAATTGATGACCTGCTTGTTTATTGTTTAAAAGAAGACGAATATCTGCTGGTGGTTAATGCTTCTAATATTGAAAAGGATTTTAATTGGATCGAGGATCATCTTTTAGAAAAAACAGAAGTAGAAAACCTTTCGAAAAATTATGCGATGCTCGCTTTACAGGGACCGGAGTCCAAAAAGGTTTTGACTCAGTTAACAGATATTGATCTCAACTCACTTGAATATTACAAATTTAGACAGGCAAAGGTTGCGGGAATTGAGATGATAATTTCTCGCACTGGTTATACTGGAGAGCTGGGGTATGAACTGTATTTTGAGCCTGAAGCAGCAGAAAAATTCTGGGAGGAGTTGATGGAAGCAGGATCTGATTTTGGCCTTCAGGCCTGTGGTCTAGGGGCGAGAGACACATTGAGATTAGAAAAAACATTTGCGCTTTATGGTAGTGATATAGATGAGACCACAAATCCCTATCAGGCAGGAATGGGGTGGACTGTTGCTATTAACAAAGGAGATTTTATTGGCAGAAAAAAATTAATTAAAATTAAAGAAAACTGCTGTCAGAGAAAATTGACTCCATTTAAAATTAGCGGCAGAGGGATGGCCCGCCATGGATATCAGGTTTATGTTGATCAGGAAGAAATTGGAGAGGTTACAAGTGGCAGCTATTCTCCGACTTTAGAGCAGAGTATTGGGCTCGCTTATTTAAAAACAGAATATACTAAACCGGGAACTGAAATTGAAATTAAGGTTAGAAATAGAAAAATAAAAGCCGAGGTAGTAAAAGGTCCGTTTGTTTAGGACCTAAAATATATAAGTAAAGAAAAAATTTAAGCAGTCAAAATTTAAAGGAGGAATAAAGATGAGTGTAAAAGAAAATTTATATTATTCAGAAGACCATGAGTGGGTAAGAGAAGAAGAGGATTGTCTGGTAATTGGAGTTAGTGACTTTGCTCAGGAAGAATTGGGAGACATTGTTTTTGTAGAACTTCCCGAAGTTGAAGAAGAGTTTAATAAAGATGACAGTTTTGGTGTTTTAGAATCGGTTAAGGCTGTATCTGATACATTTATCCCTGTCAGCGGTAGAGTTATTGAGGTAAATGAAGCTCTACTGGACAATCCAGAATTAATTAATGATGATCCTTATGGTGAAGGTTGGTTGATTAAAGTTGATCCCGCTGATGATTCTGAATTAGATGAACTTTTATCTGCAGAGGAGTATGCTGACTTTATAGAGGAGGAATAATCATGGATTATATTTCCAACACAGCAGCAGAAAAAAATAAAATGCTGAAAGAGATTGGAATTGAAGCAGTTGAAGATCTTTTTCAGATGATACCAGAAGAGGTAGCAGCAGATGATGAATTGAATATTGAGTCCGGAATTTCCGAATTAGAGCTGATGGAAAAAGCTGAAACTGCAGGTCGTAAGAATAAAAGTCTGGATCAGCAGCTCTCTTTTTTAGGAGCGGGTGCTTATGACCACTATGTACCGGGGATAATTGACGCTTTAATTTCTCGCTCAGAGTTTTATACGGCCTATACACCTTATCAGGCAGAACTGAGCCAGGGTACACTGGAGGCTATATACGAATATCAGAGTATGGTCTGTGATCTGACAGGTATGGGAATTGCAAATGCCTCAATGCTTGATGGAGGTTCAGCTGCAGCAGAAGGAGTAACAATGGCTGCTAGAATTAGTAGAAACTCTAAGGTTCTGCTGCCGGATACTATTAATCCTGCTTATAGAGAGGTTATAAAAACTTATGGAGCCGGATCTGAGTTAGAATTTATTGATCTAGAGAGCCGGGGAGAAATTATTGATCCGGATCAGATTGAAGGGAATCTTGATGACCAGACTGCAGTTGTAGTTCTGCAGTATCCCAATTTTTATGGTTCTATAGAAAAAATGGAAGAGATCTCTAAATTGGTTAAAAATAATAAAAAAACACTGCTGCTGGTGATTGCCAATCCAATCTTACTGGGAGTTTTAAAAGCCCCTGCTGATTTTGGAGCAGATATTGTTGTTGGAGAAGCTCAGGCCTTAGGCAGTGGTTTAAATTATGGAGGACCATACTTAGGTTTTATGGCCTGTAAAGATGATAGAAAAATGCTCAGACAGCTGCCCGGCAGAATTGTCGGTAAAACTAAGGATGTTGAAGGTAAAGAGGGTTTTGTTTTAACTCTGCAGACCCGAGAACAGCATATTAGACGCGAAAAAGCTACTTCTAATATCTGTACCAATGAAGCTTTAAATGCTTTAATGGCTACAATTTATCTTTCCACTATGGGTCGGGAAGGACTTAAAGAAGTTGGAGAGCAGTGCTATCATAAGGCTCATTATTTAGCAGATAAACTTGATGATTTAGATGGTTTTGAGGTGCTTAATAAAAACAACTTTTTTAATGAGTTTGTATTAAAAACAGAAAAAGACAGCAGTCAGCTGCTTAAAGAGCTGCGGCAGGATAAGATAATTGCCGGATATGATTTAAAAGAAGTTGGTAGAGATGGTATTTTGCTCTGTGTTACTGAAAAGAGAAAAAAATCAGAAATGGATAAATTAGCAGCAAAAATGGAGGTGCTTTAAGTGGAGGAAAAATTAATTAAAGATTACAGCAGTCCAGGAAGAAAAGGATATTCTCTGCCTCCACTTGAGGTAGAAAAAAGAGATCTAGAAAAAGGTTTAAATGGCTATCTGCGAAAAGAAGTCGAGCTGCCGGAAGTAAGTGAGGTTGATGTGGTAAGACACTATACCGCTTTAAGTGAAATGAATTATGGAGTAGATTCGGGTATCTATCCTCTTGGTTCCTGTACAATGAAATATAATCCAAAGAGAAATGAAAGAGTAGCCCGTATTTCTGCTCTAACAAATATTCATCCCTACCAGCCTGAAGAACAGCTGCAGGGCTCACTGGGAATCTTATATCAACTTAAACTTGATCTGGCAGAAATAAGTGCAATGGATGAGATAACTCTGCAGCCTGCATCAGGAGCTCACGGAGAATTTACCTCTCTGATGATAGTTAAAAAATATTTTGAAGATAGAGAAGAAAAAAGAACAAAGGTTATAGTCCCTGACTCAGCTCACGGCACTAATCCTGCCAGTGCAACAATGGCTGGATTTGAGGTAGTTGAGATTGCTTCTAATGAAAGAGGAATGGTTGATTTAGAAGCTCTTAAAGAAGCTTTAGATGAAGATACAGCTGCTTTGATGCTGACCAACCCAAATACGCTGGGGATTTTTGAAGAAGATATCTTAAAAATTACTGAGCTGGTCCATGAAGCAGGTGGTTTAGTATATTATGATGGTGCAAATATGAATGCAATTATGGGTTATGCTAAGCCGGGACTGATGAATTTTGACTTAATGCATTTTAATCTTCATAAGACATTTTCTACTCCTCATGGTGGTGGAGGTCCCGGTTCTGGCCCGGTTGGAGTTAAAGATTTTTTAGCACCATATTTACCAAAACCACTGCTCAAAAAAGATGAGGAAAAATATTACTGGGATTATAAGCGGCCAAAATCTATCGGAAAAGTTCACAGTTTTTATGGAAATTATGGGGTGATGCTCAGAGCCTGGGCCTATATTAAAACAGTTGGTGGCAGAGGTCTCAAAAAGACCACAGAAAATGCGGTCTTAAATGCAAATTATTTAAAAGCAAGGCTTAAAAAAGATTTTGAGCTGCCATATGCAGAAGACAGCCTGCACGAATTTGTGCTTTCAGGAAGTCGACAGAAAGAAGAAGGTGTTTCAACTCTAAATATAGCTAAACGATTATTAGATTATGATCAGTATGCACCGACTATTTATTTCCCACTGGTGGTTAAAGAAGCAATGATGATTGAGCCAACCGAAACCGAGAATATAGGGACTCTTGATCATTTTGTGGAGACTATGCTTACTATTTCCCGGGAAATAAAAGAAAATCCAGAAATGGTTAAAAATTCGCCTCATTCAACAGTAGTTAGAAAACTGGATGAAACAGAGGCAGCCAGAAACCCTAATTTACACTGGTAAATTCAAAAATTAATATACTGAAATTGATACTTTGATTCTGGTTTTTATTTAAAAATCAATTGAAATATATTATCTGCAGATGGCCCCTAAAAGGGCCATTTTTGCAGTTTGAACTAATAATGTGATATAATATAAAATTGAAGTTAAGAAAAAGTAGGTGAAAACATGAGAGAGTCAGATTATAAAAAAGAACTGACAGAAAAAGAGCTGGAAATTTACCAGCAGGCTGTTGATTTAATGGAAAGAGGTCACAGGAAAAAGGCAAAAAAAATACTTGATGATTTTTTAGCAGAAAAACCTAATTTTATTCCAGCTTTGAATAAAAAAGCAGTAATCAAAATCTATAAAAAAGAATTTGGTGAAGCCCGCTCATTATTAAATCAAATTTTAGAAAAAGATCCTGATTATGCACCAGCTTTAACAAATTTAGGGAGTATAGCTAAAGAAGTAGGGGATCTAAACAGGGCTAAGAAATTATATCAAAAAGCTGTAAAAGTTGATGAGGAATATGGACCTGCCTATAATAATTTAGGTGTTATTTATCGAGAAGAAGGTAATTATTCTAAGTCGGTTAAATATCTTAAAAAAGCAAGAAAAAAAGGCGGCTTTAGTTATCATTTCAATACTGACAGGCCTTTTTATAAAGATCCAGGTTGTCTTTTTGTTCTCTTTTTAGCACTGTTTTTAATTATTATTATTTATTTTATTTTAACATAAAACAGAAATAAAGATTTAAATTAAAATTGTATTGAGCAGAGGAGGTCTTTAAATGCCGAAAGATTATTCAGTTGGCGACAGAGTTGAATTCAAAAAAACACATCCCTGTGGAGGTAAGAGCTGGGAAATTTTAAGGGTCGGCATGGATTTTAAAGCAAAATGTGAGACCTGTGATCGTGTTATTATGCTTTCGAGAAATAAATTTGAAAAAAGCGTTAAGAAAAAACTTTAATATTTTAGGAAGGAAGATTGGTTAATGAAAATAGGAATTGTTGGACTGCCCAATGTTGGAAAATCAACTCTTTTTAATGCACTAACAGAAGCAGGAGCTGATGCAGAAAATTATCCCTTTTGTACAATAGATCCTAATGTTGGGGTTGTACCCGTACCGGATCAGAGACTTGACTGGCTGGCAGAAAAATATCAGCCTGAAAAGAAAACACCAACGGTTATTGAATTTGTCGATATTGCAGGTTTAGTAGAAGGAGCGAGCCGTGGTGAAGGTCTTGGTAATAAATTTTTAGCTCATATTAGAGAGGTAGATGCTGTTGCTCAGGTGGTGCGCTGTTTTGATGACAAAAACATAACTCATGTTGATGGTAAAATTTCTCCTGATCGAGATATTGACATTATTAATACAGAATTAATGATGGCAGATTTGACTCAGGTTGATAAAAGATTAGAAAAAGCTAAAAAGCAGGCCAAAAGCGGAGATAAAATTTACCTTAAAGAAGTTGAGGCACTGGAAAAAATAGCTGATGCTCTAGAAGAAGGTAAAAATATTCGCCAGTTAGAACTCAGCGAAACCGGTAAACGTCTGGTTAAAGAACTCCAGCTCTTAAGTGCTAAGCCGATAATTTATCTGGCAAATGTAAATGAAGATGATATCAATACCGGCCAGAATGAGCTGGTAAAAGAAGTCAAAGCTCATGCTGAAAGAGATGGAGCTGAGGTAGTAGAAATAAGTGCTAAGATTGAAGCAGATATTGCTGAACTTGATGAAGATGAAAAAGAAATGTTTTTAGATGAACTTGGTCTTAATGATTCGGGTTTAGATCGAGTAATCAAAGCTGGTTATCAATTATTAAATCTGCTTACTTTTTTAACAGCCGGGGAAAAAGAGTGCAGGGCCTGGACTGTAGAAAGAGGTTCAACTGCACCGGAAGCAGCCGGCCGGATCCACAGTGATATGGAAAAAGGATTTATCAGAGCTGAAATTGTTAGTTTTGAAGATTTAAAGAGAGTTGGGTCAATGGCAGAGGCCAGAGAGGAAGGTCTCTTAAGATTGGAAGGTAAAGATTATATAATGCAGGATGGGGATGTGTGTCACTTTAGGTTTAATGTCTGATCTTATCAAAAGTTTATTTTGTTACAATCTTCATTTGCGATTTTTTATTAAATTAAATGCTGATTTTTCTAATGTTTCTGTGTAATATAGTTGTATTTGGAAAAATCTATACGCATTTAATTTACAAAAAATCTATTTCGATTGAATTCACAAAATAAACTTTTGATAATCTCTCTCTAATGGATTCCGGAAAATCTACTTCTTAAGACGGCAGGAAAGTTAAGAGGCAAAAGCTATGATAAAGAAAATTGACCAAAAATTATTTTTTGTAATGTATGATTTCACTGTCAGTCATGAGTTTATTTCAAAGCTGGCAGTTTTTATTACAAAATTTTCCCCAAAGTTTTTTTCATTAATTTATTTTATAGTTGGCGGCTGGCTGATTTATACCGGTAATTTCAGACTTAGAGCTTTTATTTTAATTCCGGCTGCTGTATATTTGTTAGTTAAATCAATACCAATATTTTATAACCGCAGGCGGCCTTTTGCTGAGCTTGTTTTACAAAATTTAGTTAATCAGAAGGAGGACCACTCTTTTCCCAGTACTCATACAGCCAGTTCAATGATTATTTCTCTGGTTATTTTAAATATCAGCTTTGAATTGGGAATTTTAATGATTGTTCTGGCATTTTTAACAGCTTTATCCAGAATAATGGTTGGTGTACATTATCCTACCGATATTTTGGGGGGCTGGTTGATAGCTATGATATTTTATTTTTTTGGAATTAACATTTTAATTTGAATAAAAATGTTTTTGCAGTAGTTAGAATCAGGGTGCATTCAGCTGGCAAATTTCGACATAAATCGGGTGGTACACGGTACCTGCACATTTTATTTGCATCTTAAGTTAATAGCTGTTATAATATAGATTGGTTTAAAATTCCATGCTCTGCTAGCAGCAGGGCCATTAGTCCGTGTGGAGGAGGTGAATGTAAATGGAAGCAAGAAAAAGAGATTATGAAACAACTTTTGTACTTAAGCCGGATCTTGAAGATGAAGAAAAGCAGACTATTCTTCAGCGTGTAAAGAATGCAATTTCTGAACATGAGGGAGAAGTAACCGAGGTTGACGCCTGGGGTAAGAAGCAGTTAGCTTATGAGATTAAGGATTATCGTTCTGGTGATTATACAATCTTAGAATTCAATGCTCAGACTACCGTAGTTAATGAGTTAGAGAGAATCTTTAAGATTATGGATGGTGTACTTCGTTATTTAGTAGTTAGAAATGATGCATAATATAAATTTAGGTGGTGAATACTCTTGTTAAATAGAATTGTTTTAATCGGCCGCCTGACACGAGATCCTGAGCTTCGCTATACCAGTAACGGAACTCCAGTCTGTAATTTTACACTGGCAGTAGAAAGAAATTATACCAACCGTGATGGAGATAGAGATGTAGATTTTATCAATATCGTAACCTGGCGGGGTCTGGCGGAAAATTGTGCCCGTCATCTTGGAAAAGGTAGACTGGTTGGAGTTGATGGATCCTTACAAATACGTAAGAGCGAAAACAATAACCGAACTTATATAAATCCTGAAGTAAACGCCGATAATGTGCGTTTTCTCGACTTCGGCAACAGCAATAAAAGCCGCAGTAATAATCAGGGACAGTATAAAAATAATAATCAGCAGCAGAAAAAGAAGTCTGATTCTTCTCAGCAGAATAAAAAGAAGGAACAGGATGATTTTGACGCTCAATTTGATGATAATTTTGATGCTGATGATTTTGATGTACCATTTTAAAAAGGAGGTAAATTTGAATGCCTAGAGGTAGAAATAAATCATGTCATTTTTGTGCAAATGAAGATAAAAAAATCGATTATAAAGACTTAAGAACTTTAAATAGATATCTTACAGATCGTGGTAAAATTATGCCGCGTCGTGTAACTGGAAACTGTTCCAAACACCAAAAATTAATTACTAAGGCAGTAAAAAGAGCTAGATCAGTTGCTTTACTGCCATATGTAAAAGAATAAGCATTTAATTAGGGAGGCAAAATCTATGATGGCGCCTCCTTTCTTTCATAATAACCGTTATTTTTCCCGGCAGATGAGGTGATAAATTAAATGGATATTAGAAGATATAAAGACAGTATTAGAACCGTGGCCTACATAATTCTATTAACTGCAGTTAATTATTTTATTCCTTTTTTATCAATGGCAGTTATGATACTCTGGCCGGTACCAATAGTCTATCTTGTTCAGAAAAAAGAAAGCAGTGGTGTGATTGGGGTAATTGTAATTGCTGCTTTAATAAATGGACTATTATTTGGAACTCTAATGGGATTGATGACTGTAATTGGTTTTGGGCTGGTGGGTTTTGTAATTGGTAATGTAATTAAAGAGGGCCTATCTCCTTTAAAAACCCTAATCACAGCTGTAATTACAGTAATAATTTCACAGGCTTTAATATTTTATGTTTCATCTGGAATGCTCAATTTAAACTACCAGACTCTGCTGCAGCAGGCTATAGAGAGTTTAAGTAGTGACTTTGATCAGCAGTCGGTAGAACAGCTGATTAATGCTCAGATGAGTATGATCAGAATGATATTTCCTGCATTACTTGCTATTTCTGCAAGTATTACCGGGATTTTAAATTATTATGTATCTGCCTGGTACTTAAGAAGAAGAGGATTAAATATAGAATTATATAAAGCGGTAAGTAACTGGTATTTTCCCCGCTGGTTTGTTTCAATTTTAATTGTTCTTTCTCTTTTATTTACTTCGAATCCAATTTTTTTGAATATAAATATTTTCATGTTTTTCCTGGCATTTTTGCAGGGATTTGCAGTTCTGATGTATTATTTATCAAAAAAAAGCAGTTCATTTTTACTTAAATCTTTTATGATTTTTTTAATTTTTATTTTTCCACCAGTTCCAATTATCCTTATTTTAATGGGGTTATTGGATATGTGGTTTAATTTTAGAAAGCAGACAAATCAACCCGGTTAAAATGATTAAGGAGGTAAGAAATTATGAAAGTAGTATTAACAGAAGATGTAAAAAAATTAGGTTCTAAAGGTGATGTTGTTGATGCAGCAGATGGATATGCCCGTAATTATTTAATGCCCCGCGGACTGGCAGTAGAAGCAACTCAGCAGAAAATTAAAGAGTTAAAAGAAAAAGAAGCAAAGAAAAACCGTTTAGAATCAGAAAAAAGAGAAGATGCGAAAAAGCTGAAATCAAAATTAGAATCAGAAAAATTTGTAATTAAAGTTAAGGCTGGAGATAACGGCAGATTATTTGGTTCAGTCAACACCAAAGATATTGCCGAAGCAGCTGCAGATAAGGGTTATGATATTGATAAGCGCAAAATTGAACTTGATGATTCCATTAAATCTTTAGGAATGCATACTGTACAAACAAAGCTTTATGATGATATTGTAGCTAATTTAAAGGTTAATGTGAAAGAGAAATAAGTTTTTCCTGTATTTATTTTTAAAAGCTAGTCCAGATTGATTTAATAAAAAATAAACAAGCTAAAGCCTGCCATATTAGGCAGGCTTTTATTTTTTATCTTGTAAATTTTAAATAAATTATGCAAAAAAATAAAAGAAAAATATTTGAGAGGGTTTGACATTACTAACTAAAGCGGATTGAAGTTTTAGTGAGTTATATTTTTTAAAAAAGGTGATTTTAATTAGATCCCGAATTATATAATATAGATAATTGAAAAAAGGACTTTTTTAATAAATAGAGAATTATAAAACTACAGGAGGTCGATATTATGAAAAAAATTCTGGTAGCTGTTGATGGTTCTGAAAGTGCTCAAAAAGCTGCTCAAAAAGCGGCAGAAATTGCTGGAGACTTAGAGGCAGAAGTAACTTTGATTCATGTTTATACGGAGACGGCTCAAATTCCAGTTAACCAGTTTAACGAAGTGGCCTCTTATCTTTCTGCTGAAACTATGGAAAGCATTATGGAACAGCAGGAAAATACCATCAAAGATAAAAGGCAAAAAATTCTTGATCAGGATGCTCAATTCTTTCAGGAGCAGGGACTTGAAGTAGATAAAGTATTACTTCACGGTGATCCTGCTGATGAGGTTTGTGAATATGCAGCTGAAAATAATTTCGACTTAATTGTGGTTGCTGATAAGGGGCACGGAAAAGTAGAAAGATTCCTGCTCGGCAGTATCAGTGATAAAATTGTAAGACATGCTGAAACTTCGGTGATGGTTGTTAAGTAGTTTTTAGTTTAGATTTACTATTATTAGTTAGAGTAAAATTTTAAAAAAATAATTAATTATAAAGACTCTCCTGAAGATAGATATTTAAGTAAAATTAATCTATCAAAGGGGAGTCTTTACGGTTTTAATGCAAAATTGAGAGGCTGACTCTGGCAGCTATTTTTGTTTTTAAAAAAAGAAGTTGACAAAGTAAAATTAAAATAATACAATGTGACTACAAAGTCATGTGACTTTAAAGTCATAATATTTCTGAAAATTTTTTCAAATCAATTTAGCAGGAAACTAATAGAAGAAGGTGAGGCAATGCCTAAACAAACTTTTTTTAATTTAACAGCAGCAAAACAGCAGCGAGTCATTGATGCTGCCATGGAAGAATTTGCTGCTCATCCATATTTAAAAACCAGTATTAACAGAATAATTGAAAGAGCAGATATTTCAAAGGGGAGCTTTTATCAGTATTTTAAAAATAAAAAAGATCTCTATAAATATCTAATTGATCTGGTCACAGAGCGAAAAATGGAATTTTTGAGTCAGAAAATTGAAGACTATCAAAAACAGGATTTTTTCCCACTCCTAAGAAAACTATTTATCGCTGGGATTCAGTTTCGAAATAAATATCCCCTTATTTCTGCGATTGGTGATCGGCTTTTAAATGGAGAAAATGAAGCTTTAAAAAATGAAATTTATGCAGAAAGCAAACCAAAAAGTAATGAGTTTTTTGAAGAACTGTTAGAAGGGGCTGTTAGCAGAGGTGAGGTCGATCCAGAAATTGATATTAAATTCACAGCCTTTATGTTAACTGAGTTTTCAATTAGCATAGTAAATTATTTTTTTGAGCACAGTGATTCCGATAATTTAGATCAGATTATGGATTATGTTGATAAAATGATTTATATAATGAAAAACGGCATAGCAGAGGGGGAATAAAATGTCTTTAATTAAATTAGTTGGACTGGAAAAAACTTATCAGCAGGGAAAAATTGCTGTTCCGGCTTTAAGGGGAGTAGATTTAGAAATCGAATCAGGAGAATTTACTACTATTTTTGGCCCCTCAGGCTCCGGTAAGACAACTCTGCTCAATATGATTGGCTGTCTGGATAAATCAACAGCAGGAGATATAATTTTTGATGATCATTCAATTAATGATTTAGATAATAAAGAGTTGGCTGAAGTGAGGCGTTATAATTTGGGTTTTGTTTTTCAGAGCTATAACCTGATTCCGGTTTTAACAGCCTTTGAAAATGTAGAATTTGCTATTCGTTTGATCGATAAATACAGTAAAAAGGAAAGAAGAGATAAGGTAATGACTCTGCTGGAGGAAGTTGGGCTGAGAGATATGGCTGACCGCAGACCAAATGAACTTTCAGGAGGCCAAAAACAGCGGGTGGCAGTTGCCAGAGCCTTAATCAAAGAACCCAAATTGGTGCTGGCAGATGAACCAACCGCAAATCTTGATTCTGAAACAAGCCAGGAAGTTCTGGAATTAATGAAAAAAATGAACGAGGAATTAAATACAACCTTTATTTTTTCAACTCATGATCCTCAGGTGATGGATTATGCCCGCCGACTGATTGAAATTAAAGATGGTAAAGTAACTAAAGATCAGAGGAGGGATTAGTCATGTTTTTTCTTAAAATGGCGCTAAAAAATTTAAGCCGCCACAAAAGAAGAACGGTGATAACTGCTCTGATAATTGCCTTTGCAATTTTAATTTATGTGATGACCGAAGGTTTGATGATTGGAATGACCGAGATGTCGTTTAATAATATTATTAATTTAGAAAGTGGTCATCTGCAGGTTGCCAGCCAAAATTACTGGGAGGACAGAAAAGAACTGCCGATGCGGGATTTAATTAATCCTGCAGCAGATATTGAATCTGAAATTGAGAAGACCGAGGGTTTTGTGGCTCTGACAGAGCGGCTCAATTTTTCAGTTAATTTAAATAATGGGACAGACGAGCTGCCGGTGACTGGTGTTGGTATTGATCTGGATCAGGACAGTCAGATTTTTGAGCTTGATCAACATCTGGTAGCAGGCAGGATGCCGGAATCTGAAAGCAGTGAGGTCATCATGGGAGCAAAGCTGGCTGAACTGATGGATTTTGAGGTAGGGGATTATGCAACTATGCTGATCCGGAATGAGGAGAAAACTTTTAATACAATTGATGGAGAAATTGTTGGTTTATTTAATACCCCTCATCCCAGTTTAAATGAGAGCAATGTTTTTCTGCCGTTAACTACAGCTCAGGAAAGGTTAAATATAGATAATAAGATCAGTCATTATGTAATTCGTTTAAATGATCAGAATCAGGCTGCGGCTGCAGCTAAAGATTTAAATACGAGATTAGAATCACCTGTAAAAGCCTATTCCTGGAAAGATGCAGCCAGGAGTCTGGTAACAATGCTTGAAATGCAGGATATTGAAACTCAGATTATACTTGCAATCATCTTAACTTTAGCAGCTGTAGGAATTGTTAATACTGTTATTCTGTCTGCTTTAGAAAGAATGGAAGAGCTGGGAATGATGAAAGCCCTGGGGATGCATGACAGAGAAATTGTGTATACCTTTATGGGAGAAGCAGCCGGGATTGGAATAATTGGTGGTATAATGGGTGTTATTATGGGAATAATTGGACTTGTAATTTTTAATATTAATGGAATTGATGTTGCTGCAATGACCGGTGGGGGAGAGATGACATATGGTTTTCCCTTAAGTGGGAGAGTTTATGCAGGCTGGGAAATTAGTTCTTTTATCTTTGTTTTTATTTATGGAGTTGTAATTTCAGTGCTGGCGAGTATTTTACCTGCTCTCTGGGCAGCGCGTAAAGACCCGGTAAAAGCAATTTATCACCGCTAAGGAGGTTGGGGAATGAAGTTTTTAATTACTATTGCTTTTAAAAATATGTTTAGAAATAAATTGAGAACAACAGTTTCTATCCTTGCTATTGCCTTTGCAGTGCTGGTAATTGTTTTTACAAGGGGATTAATAGATGGGATGATTGAAGACACGTATTCACTCTATATTCATTATGATACAGGTCATATTAAAGTAATTGACCGCGATTATGAACAAAAAGAGAAACTGCTGTCCCTAAATCATACTGTTGATGGTTTAGAAGGTAGATCGCTGGCTGAAATGGAATCCGATTTAAAAAATCTGGATGGAATTGAGATGGTAATTCCCCGTCTTAAATTTGGAGCAGCTGTAAGCACAGAAGAGGAACTGGTACAGATGCTGGCCTGGGGAGTAGATGGCAAAAAGGAACTTGATTTTACTAATATTGGTCGGGAGCTGAGCAGTGGTCGGATGGTTGAAGCTGATAAAAGAGAGGTTTTAATGGGTTCGGCTCTCCTGGATAAGATTAATAGAAGTGTTGGCGAAAAAGTGACAATGGTTTATACAACAGCCTTTAGTTCTTTTCAGGGAGCAACATTCGAGATAGTTGGTGAGCTTAAAAGCAATCTCCCCCTTTTAAATGAGCAGGTAGTATTGATGCCGATTGATACAGCAAGAGATCTACTTAATTTAAATGAGGAAAGCACGGAGCTTCTGTTAGTTACAGATGACAGAGAGCGAGCAGGTGAGTATTTACCGGCAGTAAAAAATTATTTAACAGAAAATGGTGGAAATAAATATCTGGCGCAGAACTGGAAAGAAGGTAATACTTTTATTCAACTTTTAGAAGTCAGTGAGACTATTTATAATTTTATTTATCTTTTTCTGGTCTTATTAGCCTCGATTGTGGTGATCAATACTCTGCTAATGATAGTTAAAGAGCGGACTCAGGAAATTGGGATGATGAGTGCACTTGGTTTAAAAAGCCGAGAGATTATGCAGCTTTTCATTTTAGAAGGCTCCGCAATGGCAGTTATCGGGAGTTTTTTAGGTGCTGTTGGTGGAGGAGTTTTAAATTATTATCTGGCAGGAGTTGGATTTGACTACAGTGCTGCTTTTGAGGATATTGATGTGTTAATGAATCCTGTAATTTATCCAACTTATAAAGTTGAGCATATGATCTTTGCTTTTCTATTTGGTGTTGTGGTTACTACTTTAACAGCAATTATTCCGGCCAGACGGGCTGCAAAACTTGATCCTACTGAAGCACTACGAGAAATTTAAAAAATTGGAAGGAGTAGATTTAGATGAAGCTATTTAACAATTTTTCGGTTAAAAATCTATTAGCTTTATTTTTAATTATTAATTTGTTATTTACAGTTCAGATTGCTGCCGAGGAACTTACTGCAGAAGAGATAATCAACCGCAGAGATGAAAATGAATATATTATTACAGCTTATTCAGAAGCAGAAATGATTATTAAAAGTGGCGGCAGAACTCAGACAAAAGTTATGCGCAGCTGGCAGGATGAGGAAAACGCAATGGCTGAGTTTACAAATCCCAGAGACAGAGGGACCAGGTTTTTAAAAAGAGGAGATGACCTCTGGATGTTTTTTCCCGATGCAGAAGATCTGGTTAAAATTTCAGGACATATGCTGGAACAGGGAATGATGGGCAGTGATTTTTCCTATCAGGATATGCTGGAATCTGATAAATTAACTGATCTTTATGAATTTGAACTTCTGGGTGAAGAAGAATATGAGGGAAGATCTGCCTATAAGCTGGAAGGAATTAAGGTGCCCGGTAAAGAAGTAAGCTATTATCGTCGGGTTGTCTGGATTGATAGTGAAAGATTTGTAGGTTTAAAAGAAGAGTTATATGCAGAAAGCGGCAGACTCTTAAAAGAAGCAAAGGTGCTTGAGGTAGAAGAAATTGATGGACGCTGGTATCCGGTGCAGATGATAATGGAAAATAAACTGCGTAAGAATACAAGTACTGAATTTATAGTTAAGGAGATTGAATTTAATCCGGAATTACCGGAAGACATTTTTACTTTAGAGAGGCTTCGTTAACTTTCTGCTCTTTTAGTTGAATTTTAAAATTCAGCAGATGCATCAGATTGGAGAAAATACAGCAAAAAAGTAGGGGTGGGAATAGTAATGATCGTTTTGAAAAAAAACATTTTAGATCTTAAAAAAGGGCTTTTTATAATATTATTCATTAGTTTGATTCTGTTTTTAGTGCCGGTTCCGGGCTTAAAAGCAGCAGATATTGGAGGAGAGGCCAGCCTGATCAGCAATTTAAGCTATAATAATTCTAAACTGGATAATTCTCTGGCAGCAGAACTGGAGCTGGAGTGGTACCTGCCTTATGATTTTCCACTTGATCTTCAAAATAGAGTGGTGCTCAGCCTTGATGAAGCGGCTGAAGATAAAGCAGATCTCTGGTTTAAAAAGCTATATTTAAGAGAAAAATTGGGTCCGCTGACAGCAAAAATTGGTAGACAGCCTGTTTCCTGGTCTTATGGTGCTTTAATAAATCCAGTTGATTACAGTCTGGGGGCAGAAAATTTGGAAGTAGAAAGTAAAGCCAAATTTGTTGATGGAGTTGAACTTTATTATCCAATTAACTGGGGCAGTAGTTTAACTTTTATAGCTTCTGATGTGGATGGAAAAGAGCACAAATGGGCGCTGCGTGGAAGAACTACTCTTAGAGGTTTTGATTTAAGTGGGAGCTATGTCAGGACTCCTGAGGCGGAAGCTGCTGACTTTGAGCGCTATGGACTGACAGTTAAAGGGGATTTTGGTCCGGCTGGAGTTTATGGTGCCTATGGACTCTGGCAGGGTGGGGATATTGATTATAATATTTATCAGCTGGGCAGTGATTACAGCTATCATTTTGCTGCCGGCAGTCAGCTCTATCTGCAGGGAGAATATATGAGGCTGGAAGGAGTAGAAGGAGAATTAACTTCTATTGATTTCTTTAATCTTGGGGCAGCTGCGGGGGAAAGCAGCAGTTCAGATTCAAAAAACAATCTTGATTTTTTTAACACAAATTTAAGTTATGAGATAGATGAGTTTTCTTCGATTGGGATTATGACGGTCAGCTATTTAGATGATGGCAGTACAATTTTTATTCCCAACTATACTTATCTTTTCGGCAGTAATTTACAGCTTGAGCTGCGGGGAAGTATTGCAGCTGGATCAGAAGATGATATGCTTGGTGGAGATGCCCGGGGTCTGGAAGTTAATTTAAGCTATACCTTTTAACGTGCACCAACCGTTTGCGGAACCATAAATTTCCATATCTTAGGAAGCGAAGGTGCCTGACCCCGGTTGTAATTTGTCGAATGGAGTTATGACAGTCTTGACAGAGGTTAAAGCTTAATTAACAGGGGGCAGGCACCTACTTAACTACTTAATTAAAAATTTCCCTGTTAATTGCATTTAATTTGCTTTATAATATTATTAAGAAGATTTAATAGATAGATTATTTATCTTTAGAGAGAGCGGGAGTGGAGAAATATGGATGAGAAGATCATTGAGAAAATAAGAGAGATTGCTGACGAAAAAAAATTCATCCAGGCTGTTTATCTTTTTGGTTCTCAGGCTAAAGGTAATGCAGATACAGATAGTGATATTGATATAGCAGTTCTTTTAGAGAATGATTATACTGAAAAAAGTGGAGAAATTAAAATTAAATTGTACGAAGAGCTGATAAAAGCTGGTCTTGATAATATTGATCTAGTTATTTTAAATCAGGCTTCAGCTCTTTTAAAATATGAAGTTGTCAAAGAAAATTATTTAGTATATAAAAAAAATGACTTCGAGGCTGCTTCCTATCAGTCTTTAATGATTAGAAAATATCTTGATTTTGAATATTATTTAAAGCAAAATCAGCAGAAATTTAAGGAGAGAATCTTAAATGGTTAAAAGAGAAATAATTATAGAAAGGGCTCAAAAATGCAGTGAATATCTTAATCAGCTGGAGAGTATTGTCGAAGGACTTGATTTTGAAGAGTTTAATAATAACCCTCTTTTCTATGGGAGTGCAGAAAGATTTCTTCATTTAGCCATTGAGGCTTTAATTGATATTGGAAATCATATAGTCTCAGATGATAATCTGGGTAGAGTTGATGTTTATAAAGATATTCCTATAATTCTTACAGAAAGCAGCTATTTGGATGAAGAAAAAAAAGAGCTATTTATCAAAGTTATTGCGTTTAGAAATATTTTAGTTCATGATTATATGGATTTAGATAGAGATATTATTTTCAATTTATTAAAAAATAATCTTGATGATATAAGAGGGATTTTAAAATCTTACCTAAAATTAGTTTGATTAGATATTTAAATCTAAATAAGTCAAGAGGTGAAAAAAAAATGAAAAAAATTTATCGTTCTCGTAAAAACAAAAGAGTCGGTGGAGTATGTGGAGGAATAGCAGAATACTTTGGTTGGGATCCAACCCTTGTTCGACTGGGTGCAGTTATTTTAATTTTCATCTGGGGGGCAGGTATTTTAGCCTATATTGCAGCCTGGGCCATCATTCCTGAAAGGCCATCACATATAGATGTGGATTATGATGTCAGCTCAGAGCCGGTCTATGAAGAACAGCCAGAAAGTGAAAATAAATCTGATCATAAAAATGGTGATAATGAAGAAAAATATCATGATATTTAGATTTTTACAGATACCTTACAGTTACCGGGAACCTGTCGCTTTATGTCTAAATATATCTTTTAATGTTGAAAAAGATATATTTTAGACAAATAACGTTATAAAGCGACAGGTTCGTGATGTATGTACATTTAAAAATTACTATCCGGAAAAATCTCGTGCAGCCGGGCTTTAAATTCGTCGGGTGCATAGTTCTGGTAATTTTCAACCAGCTGCATCACTTTTTCTAACTGCTGATCACTGATTTCTCCCTTTTCATTAAGGCGTCGGTAAGCATTAGCAAAGGAAAGCACCAGTTTTAAATCTAAACTATCCAGATTATCCATGAGGTATCGTTCCTTCCAGGGATAGATTTTCGGGATCAACAAAACGGATAAATTCTTCTTCAAAAAAGAGCTTAATTGATCCGGTCTGACCGGTACGCTGCTTGGCGATAATTATATCTGTATCACTTTCCGTACCTTCTGCTTCTGCTTCTTCCCGGGCCTTGGCAGAGGTATGTGCATGGCGGTATAGAAAAATAACACCATCAGCAACCTCCTCAATATTACCTGAGTCTCTTAAGTCTGAGAGCACCGGTCTTTTATCCTGCCGGCTGGTAAAACTACGAGAAATCTGGGAAATTAAAATAACCGGGATATCAAGCTCAGAAGCCAGGTTTCTCAGCTGGAGTACAATCTGACCGACTGCGCGAGCAGTATTTTGCGCATGTTCCTCCGGCAGCTGAATCATCTGCAGATAATCAATAATTGCCAGGTCCATTCCATCCATTTGAGCTTTAAACTTCCGCAGTCGGGCTCTAATCTGAGCCGTATTTAAGCCCCGCTCATCAGAAATCATTAAAGGAAGTTCATGTAAATTATCTAAAGCCTTGGAAACACGCTGATCTTCATCATCATTGGTTTCTCCCTGAGTATATTTCCAGGCATTGACCTGTGACTCCTGAACCACCATTCTGTCTACAACCTCAGTTGCATCCATCTCAAGAGACATAATAGCCACTTTGGCCTTCCGTTTAAGTACATTTTTAGCAATATTAATTGCAAAAGCGGTTTTTCCCATAGAAGTAGAAGCCGCAATTACTGTCAGGTGACCGCGCTTAAAACCCCCGATTAAATTATCAAGAGAAATAAAGCCGCTGCGCAGTCCAACATCAGCTTTTTTGTGCTTGCGGTCCATGTAGTTGGAAAAAGACTCCATTAAAACTTCTTCCATATTGTAAATATGTTTTTCTAAATCATTGCTCTCACTGGTTGCCTGAAAAATGATTTCCTGGGCTCGGGCCTGATAGTCATCAATGCTTAAATCATTAGCTTCAGTCAATTCCTGCAGCTTGTTGGAAGCCCTTCTTAAAAGTGAGCGCTGATAATCCTTTTTAATTAAATCAATAGTCGGATTCAGCTCATCAACTGTGTTAAAACCTGAGGTGAGCCGCTCAATAATCTCTTCTGCTTCATCGACTGCATTCTGGCTCTGCAGATCTATTAAAAGTTTGGTTCTAGAAATTTGATTATCCTGCTGATACTGTTTTAAAAGCTGATCAAAAATAATTTGTGCCTGTGGATCGAGAAAATGTTTTACCTCCAGCAGGTCAGCAACCTCATCAACCTTGTCCGGATACTGCAGCAGGATGCCTAAAAGCTGATATTCGTTTTTATTGTAGCGGTCATCCTTTTTTGGATTCTTTACTTCTGCTGTCATAATTAGGCCTCCTGTTGTTCTTCAATTTTTTTAACTCTAACATTACCTGCAAGTTCTAAATACTTATTCATTTCTAAAAGTCTCTGGAAAATCCGCTCTCCCATTACAGGAAAGCGGTTTTTTAAATTTTTAATCGAATAATTTGTTGATAAAATAATAGGTTTTTCCTCTCTGTAGCGGCGGTCTATAATCTGATAAAGGGTAGAAGAGGCAAATTCGGTTGCCTTTTCAGTACCAAGATCATCAATTAAAAGCACCGGAATCTGTTGGACTGTACTTAAAATTTGTTTTTCGTCAGTTTCTGGATTGTTCTGATTGTAAGTGCTTCTGATCTGCTGTAAGAGATCAGAATAGACAATATAGCGAAATTGAATTCCTCTATCAATCAAAGCATTGGCAATACAGCCTAAAAGATAGGATTTCCCACTGCCTATCGGACCTTCAATAATCAGGCCACGGCTGATCCCTTCTGAGTTAAAGCGCTGAACAAAAGAAGAAGCCAGGCTGTAGACTTTTTGAGCATTTTCACGGTAGTTCATACCGCTGTCAGTTATTAGATCAGTTTCATAATAGTTGAGATTTGCATTGGCAAAAGTTGCACTCTGCAGATGACGGGGCAAATTACCATTCTGCTGTTTGCGCCTCCTTAAATCATTTTTGGCACAGCTGCAGACTAAGTACTGGTTGTTGCGGTAAATTCGGCCTGTATCATGACATTTTTCGCAGTCCCAGTCTGGTTCTTTGTAGTCAAGTGGAATATCATGTTTTTTTAAGAGTTCATGATAATGAGCTTCCAGATGATCAATTTCATTTTTCAATTCTTCAATCGAATTTTGCTCCGTGTCTTCTTCATTAAACAGGCCGACCTTGAGCATTTTATACTCACGCTTGAGGGAATTTAAGTAACTGTATGCCTGCTCAACATCAGGATACTCCTTGTGGATACGAGCTATTCTTTTTTCGGCTTCCATATATTTTTCTCGGGCCTTACCCTGATATTTATTAGAATTAAACTGTAATGGCATTATTTATCCCCTTTCCAAATTTTGTGCTTGTACCGTTTGCATATCCAAAAATTTCCAAGTACCCGGTACCTACCATTTTATTCCTTATATTTATCAAAATCAATAAAAAAGTCTTTCCATTTATAATTGCTCTCATCATTTTTTTCATCAGACTTAGTATCTTTAGGTTTGGCCTTCTTATTTTTCTTCTTTTTAGTTTTAGTATCTGAATCAGCCTGATCTCGGCTGTCAGCTTCAGAGGCCTGGCCATCCATTTCTTTCTGCAGCCAGCGGCGGAAATCAGCAAGATTATTGATCCCGAGTTCTTTAATTGGATTGATAAAATTATCTTCAACATATTTTAAAGAAGGCTGACCGTCTCTTTTGCGGCGGACTGCCTCTCTGATTGCAGCCAGAGCCAGTTCTTTGCTTAAGGCCTGCTCTCCACTGAGCCAGTTCTGAAATGTCTTAAGCTGGGCTGTATTAGAAGAAAAAGATCTGATACCATAGGCTCGGGCCAGTTCCTTAGTCTCCCGGTGCAGTTTATCCTGCTCCTGTAATTTTTCATAAGTAGTAATTTCCTCCTGATACCAGTTATCGATAATTGCCTTCAGATAGGCATAAGCTCCCTGCAGGTGATCACCACCACCCTGTCTTTTAAGCCATTTATCAACTCTGCGCACCAGTTCCTTCAGCATCTGAGCTTCAAAATCATTGAGCCAGCTTTTTATTTCTTCCCTCCGGTGAATATTTCTGCTGGCAGGAGGCAGAAAGGAGATTAAGGCAGCTGCAATTTCATTTTCTGAAGCAGAATTACTTTTAATCAGCTGCTTTCTTACTTCTGCCCCAGAAGAAGTACTTTCGGCAGCTGCTGTATCTTTCTGATTCTTAGTCAAAACTGCTTCTAAACTTAGAAAACAGCTAAAAAAGTTTTCTGCCTCTGCTGTCTGCCGGTTAATAACTCCTGTTTCAGCCAGTCTGCTGAGAGAATTTTTTAAAGCTTCAATTTTCATGCCCAGCGCCCCTGCAGCAAGGGGTATTTCAATTTCTATCTCATTGGCATTCTTAAGATGTGTTAGCAGATAGAGCAGTACCTTTGTCTGATCTCCGGAAAACTGCCGCAAAAAACCTTTTTCAATTAGACTGTCACCTAAGGTCAAAAGCTGTCTGCTTTCGGCTTCACTTAAATCTATATTCTTTTTATAGTAATTATTAGTCATTTTATCACCACCATTAGCCCTTCAAAATTTAACACGTACTTTTATTATATCAGATCTGAAAGAATTTTTAAGAGAAAACTCCAATAAATTTTCCAACTGCAGTTAATTATTATACGTGTTATTGGCTCAAAATTCAATAATCAGCCGGGAGACTTATCTTGACAGCATCCACTGCATCTGCTAATATTAAACTGAAAAAAAGAGAATATGGAAACTAGAGGCTTATCAGCAGCAAAAATGCTGAAATAGACCTAATATTTATTTTAAAAGAAATTTAATCTAATTAAGGGAAAAAGAAAGGAAGATTATTTATGCTTTCAAGATACAGCCGGGCAGAAATGGAAAATGTCTGGAGTGAGGAGAGAAAATATGAGATCTGGCTTGAGATTGAAATTGCTATTTTAAAGGCCAGAGCAGAGCTGGGAGAGATTCCGGTCAGTGCAGCCGAGAAAGTTGAGCAGGAAGCTGAAGTTGATTTAAAGAGAATTAAGGAAATTGAAGCTGAAACCCGTCATGATATGATTGCTTTTATTGAGGGAATTTCAGAAAATCTGGGTCAGGAGTCGCGTTTTATTCACGAAGGAGTTACTTCCTCTGATATTAAGGATACAGCTCGGGCGATGCAGATGCAGCAGGCCTGCCGGCTAATTTTAGAGGATCTAGAGAATTTAAAGCAGACTCTGGGCCAGAAAGCTCTGGCTGATAAGGATACAATTATGGTTGGGCGGACCCATGGTGTCCATGCTGAGCCTATTACCTGGGGGCTTAAGGTTTTAAACTGGTATCAGGAGATAGAGCGCCAGATTACTCGTTTTGAGCAGCTGGAAGAAGTTGTAGCTGTAGGTCAGATTTCGGGAGCAGTTGGAACCTTTGCCACCATAGATCCGAAAGTTGAAGAAAGAGTCTGCGAAATTTTAGGACTCAAAAATTCTAAGGTCAGCTCTCAGATTCTACAGCGGGACCGCCATGCAGATTTTATCGAAAAAATTGCGCTGGCAGCTGCTTCAATAGAAAAATTTGCAACAGAAATTAGAAACCTGCAGCGGACAGATATTTTAGAAGTAGAAGAAGGTTTCCACAAGGGACAGAAGGGCTCTTCTGCCATGCCGCATAAAAAAAATCCAATTGTCTGTGAGCGCTTAAGTGGGCTGGCCCGGGTGATTCGCGGTAATGTAGTACCGGCTTTAGAAAATGTCACACTCTGGCATGAAAGGGATCTAACTCATTCTTCAGTCGAGCGGGTTATTCTACCTGATAGTGCAGTTCTGCTGGATTATATGTTAGTTAAATTTAAAGGAGTAATGGAAGAGCTGGTAGTTAATGAGGATAATATGAAACTTAATCTTGAAAAAACTTTAGGACTAACTTTTTCCCAGCGCCTGATGCTGGCTTTAGTTGAAAAGGGACTTCGCCGGGAGGAAGCCTATGAGCTGGCTCAGCGAAATGCAATGACTGCCTGGGAAGAGAAAAAAGATTACAGAGAGCTGATAGCAGCAGATGATGAAATAAATAAGTATTTAGGAGAAGAGGAGCTTGATCAGATTTTTGACTGGCAGGCATATTTAAAGAATATTGACCAGATTTTTGTACGCTGTGGTCTTTTAGAAGAATAAAAGGATGCATATCTGGCAAATTTTTGTTAAACTATAGTTAAGAGATAATAGTTGAGCGGAGAAGTTTTAAATTCAAGAATAAGTGAGGAGAGAAATTAAATGTCTAATAAAATAGTTGTTGGTGCACAGTGGGGAGATGAAGGTAAAGGTAAGATTACCGATATGCTGGCTGAAACTGCCGATTTAGTTGTTCGCTATGGTGGTGGGAATAATGCCGGACATACAGTTATAGTTGATGAGGAGAAGTTCGAGCTTCATCTGATCCCATCTGGAATTTTATATGAAGATAAAAAATCCGTACTTGGTGGGGGAGTAGTAATTGATCCCGAAGCCATGGTCGAAGAAATGGAGGGATTAGAAGAAAGAGGAATTTCTCTAGCTAATCTTTATATTTCAGAGACGGCCCATGTAATTATGCCCTACCACAGAATGCTGGATGGCCTGGAGGAAGATCGCAAGGGGGACAGCAAAATAGGAACCACTGGTAAAGGAATTGGCCCCTGCTATACTGACAAAACTGCTCGCCGTGGAATTAGAATTGCGGATCTGCTGGATGAAGGCAGATTTAGAGCCAAACTGAAAAAAGCACTGGATTATCACAATGTATTATTAGAAAATGTTTATAATGCAAAAAAACTGAATGCAGATGAGATTATTAAAACTTATCTGCCGTACATAGAAAAATTAAGACCATATGTGACAAATACTTCACTACTGCTCAATCAGGCCTATAAAAAGAATAAGAAAATATTTTTTGAAGGAGCTCAGGGAACACTGCTCGATATAGATTATGGTACATATCCTTTTGTTACTTCTTCCAACCCAACTGCTGGAGGAGTCTGTACCGGAACTGGAATGGGACCAACTACAATTGATGATGTCATTGGAGTCACCAAAGCCTATTTAACTAGAGTTGGAGCCGGACCTTTTCCAACAGAGCTGGATAATGAGTGGGGAGAGTATTTAAGAGACAAAGGACATGAGTTTGGAGTAACTACAGGCCGCCCCCGCCGCTGTGGCTGGCTTGATATTCCAATTTTAAAACATGCAGTTAGAGTTAATGGTTTAACAGAAATTGCTCTGACTAAAATAGATGTGTTGAGTGGCCTGGATGAGATTAAGGTCTGTACAGCTTATAAACATGGGGAAGAGGTTGTAGAAGAATTCCCACCTTATTTAGAAAGTGAGATTCCTTATGAGCCGATTTACGAAAAATGGCCCGGCTGGGAAGAAGATATTTCAGATATTAGAGACTTTGATCAACTGCCCGAAAACGCTCAAAAATATATAGCAAGAATAGAGGAGTTAATCGGAATCCCGGCTAAGATTATTAGTAATGGCCCTGGCCGGAAGCAGGCAATTATCAGATAAATAAAAGATGAGGAGGATCGGTTATGAAGGTACTAATAGTAGGAGATGGAGGTAGAGAGCATGCCCTGGCCTGGAAATTTTATCAGAGTGAAAGTGTAGATAA
This sequence comes from Halanaerobium sp., assembly GCA_046541575.1. Lineage (GTDB taxonomy): Bacteria > Bacillota > Halanaerobiia > Halanaerobiales > Halanaerobiaceae > Halanaerobium. The sequence goes on from JBKHDA010000002.1 coordinate 45,092, forward strand.
AATCTATGCAGCACCAGGTAATGATGGCATGTTAGAGATTGCAGAAAGAGTTGAAATAGAAGCAGATGATATAAAAGCATTAGCAGATTTTGCCCGCGAAAATGAAATTGGAATGACAGTAGTTGGACCAGAAGAACCGCTTGTTGCAGGTATTGTTGATTATTTTGTCGAGCGGGATATACCGATCTTTGGCCCTAAAAAACAGGCTGCACTGCTTGAGGGTAGTAAAGCCTTTGCTAAGGAAATTCTTAATAAATATGATATACCAACAGGTGAGTATGAGGTCTTTACTGATCCTGATACAGCACTTAATTATCTGGAAAACGCTGATTATCCGCTGGTGGTCAAAGCTAATGGACTTGCAGGTGGTAAGGGAGTAATTATTGCTTCTAATTATTTGGATGCTCAGGATGCTGTGGCCAGAATTATGGAAGATAAGGCTTTTGGAGATGCTGGAGATAGAATTGTTGTTGAAGATTTTATAGAAGGGGAAGAAGTCTCTATTTTTGCCCTGACAGATGGACAGACAATTCTGCCAGTGACCAGCAGTAGAGAGCACAAAGCTGTGTTTGAAGGAGAAGAAGGTCCAAACACAGGTGGTATGGGTTCATATTCTCCCTCACCCTATGTTGATCAAGAAATAATGGATCAGATCTGTCGAGAGATCTTAAGACCAACACTTCATGCCCTAAACAGTGAGGGGATTGATTACAGAGGAGTTCTGCATGTTGGAATGATTCTAACAGAAAGTGGCCCAAAGGTAATTGACTACAATGCCCGTTTTGGTGATCCGGAAACCCAGGTTATCATGCCCCTTTTAGCAGAAGATCTGCTGGAATTGATGCAGATGACAAATAATGTTAAATTAAAATATAAAAAAGAAATTGAGATTTATAGTAGTGATGCAGTCTGTGTAATAATCGCTTCTGCAGGTTATCCCTTAACCTATGAAAAAGGTCATGAAATTAAGGGTCTTGAAAAGCTTAAGTATCATGATGATTTAATTGTTTTCCATTCCGGCACCCGTCTTGAAGACGGTAAATATTATTCCGATGGTGGACGGGTAATTGGAATGACAGTTGTTGGAGAAGGAATTTTAAGTGTAATTGATTCTGTTTATGATTATATTAATGAGGTAGAGTTTAAGGATATGCACTACAGAACTGATATCGGTTTTACTATCTCAGATGTACCAGAAATTGAAGTTGAGTAAAAAAATACATGTACATGCACCGGGAACCTGTCATTATTTGTCGTAATTTATCAAATTAATTAGAGCTGCCTTGCATTTGTCTTCATAAATTTGTATAATTAACTTGATTTTAACACTTACATTTAAATAAATAAGGGGTCAGGAACCAGCAAATCATTATTTACCTGTTTCAATAGCTCTATAGGATTTACTGGTATCTGACCTTTTAATTTTTTGAGGGGAATTTTCAAATTAGGAGGTAAATGCGTGTTTAAAACATTAAAATGTGATATTAATGCAGTTTTTGATAGAGATCCAGCAGTTGATAATCTGCTGGAGGTTATTTTAGCTTATTCGGGTCTTCATGCACTTTTATTTCATCGTTTTTCACACCGGCTTTATAGGCTGGGTTTGCGTACTATTCCGCGCCTCATTTCACAGCTGGCCCGTTTTTTGACCGGAATTGAAATTCATCCCGGGGCAAAAATTGGCTGTGGTTTCTTTATTGATCATGGTATGGGAGTTGTAATCGGTGAGACAACTGAAATTGGAGATAATGTAACCCTTTATCAGGGAGTGACTCTGGGTGGAACCGGAAAGGAAAGAGGTAAACGCCACCCTACTATTGGTAATGATGTAGTTGTTGGAGCAGGTGCCAAAGTTCTTGGTAATATTACAATCGGTGATGATGCAAAAATTGGGGCCGGCTCTGTAGTTTTAAAAGATGTAGAGGAAAATTCTACTGTTGTTGGTATTCCGGGAAGAGTTGTTGCTCGTTCTGGAGCCAGAGTACATCCAGAATCTGATTTAGAACATGCCGATCTACCGGATCCAATTAGAGATAAACTCTTAGAATTAGAAGAAGAATTTTCAAAAATGAAAAAAGAAATTTTAGCTAAAGATCAAAAAGAACAGGATTAGACTTAAGATTAGACTTAAAATAGATTTCTGGCAGCTGAAAAAAGTCAACAGCCCAAACAGCAGAGCTTAGGATCGCAGTTTATTCAAGGAAATGTCATTTTTTCTTGGTGTGATATAATAAACTTATAATTTAATGGGGAGTGAAGCTGATGGTTTTCAAAGAGGGAAAAATTGAAAGATATCTGAAAGATTTAAAATCTAATTTAAATCAAAAAGAAATTTTAATCAAAAAATTAACAAAATATTCTGCCAGTCTCGAGGATAAATCAATTCCGGATTTCTCACAGTTAAAAGGTCAGGATTTTAGAATTGGAGAAAGCTGGGGCGGCAGGAATAAGTGCTGCTGGTTTAAAACTGAGCTCAAAATGGCGTCAGATTGGAGTTTAAAAAAGGGGAATATTTATTTAGAAATTATTCCCGGCATCAGCCACCCAGGTGGTTTGAGTGGTGTGGAGTCTCTGCTTTATTTAAATGGAAAAGTGCTGCAGGGATTAGATCACAATCATTCTTTAGTTAAACTGGGTGAAAAAGAATTAAAAAATGGAAATTTAGAGATAGTAGTTAAGGCCTTTAGTGGTCTGGAAGCAGGAAAACATCAGTTTAAAAAAGCATCTTTAATTTATAGAGATCAAAATGTTGAAGAGTTTTACAGACTGGCAGAGACTGTTAAACTTTCAATTGAAACTATGACTGAAGGGAAAAATCTGCGGGAGAAGCTCCTAAATATACTTAATCAGGCCTTTAACAGGCTTGATTTCAGAAAGCCCGGCTCAGCTCAATTTCTGCAGACGGCCGGAGAAGCTCTTCAGTATCTTAAAAGTTCACTGACCGAACTGAAGTCAGAAACAAATCTGCCTCAGATTACAGCAGTAGGTCACTCTCACATTGATGTAGCCTGGCTCTGGAGGCTGCTGCATACCAGAGAAAAAACGGCGAGAACATTTTCTACAGTATTAAAGCTGATGGATGAATATCCGGATTACACTTTTATCCAGTCAAGTCCTCAGTTATATAAATTTTTAAAGGAAGATTATCCTGAAATTTATACAGAGATCAAAGAAAAAATTAAGGAAGGTAAGTGGGAGGTCACTGGAGGTATGTGGGTTGAAGCAGACTGCAACTTAACTTCAGGTGAATCCCTGGTTAGACAATTTATGCACGGCCGACGATTTGTTAAAAAAGAATTTGATATTGACTGGAACATTCTCTGGCTGCCCGATGTTTTTGGTTATTCCTGGGCTTTACCTCAGATTATTAAAAAAAGTGGGATGCAGTATTTTATGACTACAAAAATCAGCTGGAGCCAGTTTAATCGACCTGAATATGATACCTTTAAATGGCGGGGGATAGACGGCACAGAAGTTTTAACTCATTTTATTACAACTCCTGAGGTCAATAATGATGAAGACTTCTATACTTATAATGGGCTTTTAAATCCAGAATCAGTCAAAGGCAGCTGGGATAATTATCAGCAGAAAGAAATTAATGATGAGCTGCTTTTAGCTTATGGCTGGGGAGATGGTGGAGGTGGACCAACCCGTAAAATGATCGAGACTGGTAAAAAGATGCAGGAGATCCCCGGGCTGCCTGAAATAAAGTTTGGAGGAGCGGAAGATTATTTTGAGCGGCTGTCGGAACGGGTAAGTAATAATCATCAATTACCTGTCTGGGATGGGGAATTATATTTGGAATATCACCGAGGAACCTATACCTCACAGGCTGAAATCAAAAAGAATAACCGCCGAGCAGAAATTATGCTCCATGATACGGAATTATTTAGTTCCTTTGCTGCTGCAGAAACTGATCTGGAATATCCAGACAAAACCTTAGCAAACAACTGGGAAATTTTACTTAAAAATCAATTTCATGATATTTTGCCCGGATCTTCAATTAAAGAGGTTTATCAGGATAGTGCAGCAGAATTCAAAGAACTTTTTAATACTGTAGAATCTGAGTTGAAAAATGCTTTAGAAAAAATTGCAGCTCAGATCAAAGGCCCAGAAAAGAAACTTGTAGTTTTTAACTCACTTCCCTGGAAGCGCTCGGGATATATTGAATTTGAGGGCCGAGAAATCATGATAGAAGACCTTCCTGCCAGTGGATATAAGGCATATAATATTGTAGAAAGTAGTGAGGGTTTAAAGCTGGAAGCAGAGCTTGCTGCTCAAAAAGAGGCTGATTTTAGAGAAAGCCAGATCAATTATCTAATTGCTAAAAGTAAAGCTGCTGAAGCAGGAGCAGCCAGCAGAAGAAATCTTCTCAAGCTGGAGTCAGGAAAAAATATGATAGAAAACAGGTATTATAATATTAAGCTAAATGATGCAGGGCAGATTATTTCAATTTATGACCGTCAGTTTAAGCGTGAAATAATTCCGGAAGGTCGGACTGCCAACCTGCTGCAGGCATTTGAAGATAGGCCAATGCGTTTTAATGCCTGGGATATAGATATCTATTACCAGGAAAAGGAATACAGAGTCGATCAGCTTCAGGAAATGAAAATAAAAAAATTTACTGATAAAATAGTTGTTAATTTAGAGTGGAAGTTTTTAGATTCTACCATTTCACAGCAGATGATTGTTTATGCCAATCAGAGGCGAATAGACTTTAAAACAAATGTTGACTGGCAGGAGGAACAGATTCTGCTTAAGGTGGCTTTTCCAGTTGATCTCCGCAGTACTAAAGCCACTTATGAGATTCAATTTGGAAATGTAGAGAGAAATACTCACTGGAATACAAGCTGGGATTATGCAAAATTTGAAAATGTGGGCCATAAATGGGCAGATTTTTCCGAAAGAGGTTATGGAGTCAGCCTCCTTAATGACTCTAAATATGGATATGACATTAAGGATCAGACTATGCGCCTCAGTTTAATAAAATCCGGTGTTTATCCTGATCCTACAGCAGACCAGGGCCAGCACAGCTTTTGCTACAGCCTTTACCCTCATGGGGGAGACTGGTTGGAAGCAGAAACAGCAAAAGAAGCTTATGAGCTGAATTATCCGCTGCAGACCGTAATTTCTGAGGGTGATTCGGGTGAACAGCCTCAGCAGAAGTCATTTGTAGAAATTGAAGCCAGAAGTACAATTTTAGAAACGGTCAAAAAGGCAGAGAATAGTGAAGATTTAATTTTGAGATTTTATGAATACGGAAACAGCAGAGAAAAAGTTAAAGTGAAGCTTGATTTTGAGCTGGAGAAAGTTATAGAAGTAAATTTAGTGGAGGAAGATTTAAAAGAAATCAAAAATGAATTCGATTATTTTGAATTTGAAATAAAACCCTATGAAATAAAAACCTTTAAAGTGATTAACGTACAGGTACCGTGAACTTGTCGAAATTAGTCAAATGAACTCGAATTAGAAAAATTAAAGTTTAAAAAACAACTTTAAGCGGTTATTTAGCTCAAAATTCATTTTTAAATATGAAAAAGCCCCAGCTTTAAAGCTGGGGTTACATATTTCGACATAAATCGGGTGGTACACGGCACCTGCACGTTATTTTATAAAGAAACCAGCTCATATTCTCTGCTGCCCATTCCAATTTCTGCAGCATATTCAATCTGTCTTATTCCTCCATCAGTGCTCGGATGAACTGCCTTAAATTTATTATCTCCAGGCTTTAAATCCTGATCTGCAAGCATTCCTTTAGCTTCAGCCTGATTTACCAGATCTAAAGAAGCCTGTTCAAGGGCAACCGGATCCTTTGATGCTAAAATCCCAATATCATCAACGATTGGGCGGTCACTCCAGCCGGCACAGTCACAGTCAGGAGAAACATTGGTGATAAAATTGATATATACATTTTTTCTATCCTTAACAATTCCCTGGGTAAATTCTACCTGACGCTCTTCCATACCTTCACTTGTAGATTCCCATTCAACGGAAATTGCATCTGTAGGACAGGTGACCACACACTCTCCACAGCCAATACAGACTTCATGATTGATGCTGCTTTCCTGATCATTGATCGTTATACAGTCTACCGGACAGTGTTTGACACACTGCATGCATTTAATGCATTCTGCTTCTGTAATTTCCGGCAGTACTGCTGAGTGCATCATCTGTTTCCCGGCCCTGCTGCCGAGTCCCATGCCTATATTTTTAAAGGTACCACCAAAACCTGCCAGCTCGTGGCCTTTAAAGTGAGCCAGACTGATTAAAACATCAGCTTCCAGAACTTCTGAGGCGATTCGGACTTTATCAAAATGTTTGAGATTCACTTCAACTTCAGTTGACCCCTTACCCTTTAATCCATCAGCAATGATAATCGGTGCCTGAACAGTAGCATAGCCAAAACCATTTGCAATAGCGGCATTTAAGTGATCAACAGAGTTGGAGCGCTCTCCAGTATAAAGAGTATTAGCATCAGTCAGAAAGGGTTTACCTTTCAATTTTTTTGCAATCTGAACTATTTCTCTTGTAAAAACTGGTCTGATAAAAGCGGTGTTACCCGGTTCTCCGAAATGCTGTTTAATTGCTACAAAATCATCTTCTTCGATTAATTCGTGGAAACCGGCTTTGTAAAAAAGCTTCCCCAATTTTTTAACCAGACTTTCACTTCCTGATGAAGCCTTCATATCTGCCATAAAAACTTTGCTTGCCATTATAATCTCCCCTTTTATTATTTTTCTAATTTATTTTTTTATATAAATTATATAATTTCAGGCTGATTTTGTATGCCTGATTCTAATTAAAACTAAAATTCTATTTATTATTATAAATTATCTTAGAAGATTAAACAAATAAAAATGGGCGGCTGTCCTCCCGCGAATTTTGTCGAAAATGTTTTGAGATGGTGACTGCCCTTTCTCTTTTTTTGGTTTTGGAATTATTTGCTTTTGTAAAAGGCAGCTGTGCGTTTTTAAACTAAATTTAAAGGATATTTATCTTTGATGTTTAATTATATATTCATAGCGATTTATAACAGTTATCAATATCTTTACATAAGGAGGAAAAATAGTGCTGGAAAAACCCCATCTGTATAATATTTTTAATAATTTAAATGACATCATCTGGTCCATATCATGGCCTGAGCTTGAAGTTAAATTTGTCAGTCGAGCGGTAGAAGATATTATAGGCTATTCAGCAGCAGAATTTAAAGCTGATCCTGAACTTTTTCAGAAAATAACCCATCCTGAGGATAGAAAAATAAATGAGCAGGCCTTAAAAGAATTTGCAGAAAAGGGTTATTCAGAGCGCGAAATCCGTGTTATTGCCAAAGACGGCAGTGTTAAGTGGATTAACGATAAAGCAAAAATGTTTTATGACCAGGAGGGAAATCCAGCCAGACTGGAAGGGGTGATGAGGGATATCACTCAGCGAAAAAAGGCAGAAGAAAGGCTAAAATATAATCGGGAGCGCTATAAGACAATTTTCAAATCAGCCCCTATCGGGATTTTGATCGAAGATGCAGCAGGTAAAATTGTAGAGACCAATCAGAAACTCTGCGAGATGTCGGGATATTCCAAAGAGGAATTAGAGGGAAGCAGTGTTTTAGATAAATTTGTACAGCCTGAGTATTTTGAGCTGGCTAAAGAAAATATTAAAAAAATAATTGGCGGCCAGGATATGCAGTTTGATATCAAAACACCTACTAAAAATGGGGATATGATCTATAAATTCCTCAAAGAAACTAATATTGTCCTGCCTGGAGGCGAAAAAGGAATTATTTCGATGCATCTGGATATCACTGAAAGAAAAGAGATAGAACAGGAGCTTAAAGAAAAAAATATTCTGCTGAAAAGTATTTTAGAAAGTATTCAGGATGGGATAGCAGTTTTAAATCCAGATCTGACAATTCGCTATACCAACCCCACAATGGATACCTGGTATAAAAAAGGTAAACCTTTTGAAAACCAAAAATGTTATCAGGCTTACTATAATCAGGAGCAGAGCTGTGAGGACTGTCCGGTGCTTAAAAGCCTCAACAGCAAAAAAATGGAATCTGCTGTTAAAAAACTGCCGAAGAGCCATGAGCTTGATTATATAGAAATTTACAGTTATCCAATTTTGGATGAGGAAAATGAGGTCAATGGTGTGGTTGAATTTGTCAGAGATATTTCCGAAAACCTAAAGCGGCAGCGAGAGCTAAAAATGACAAATTTCTCGATCAATAAAGCTGATTTAATGATTTTTAGAGTGACACCAGAGGGCATAATTGAATATGCAAATGAAACGACTCTGGACAAACTGGGCTACAGGCGCTCAGAATTAATCGGTCAGGAAGTTAAGGATGTAGTGGTATTAGAGGATTATATTGAGCGAGAAAAATTCTGGAATAAAATTAAAAGTCAGAAGTCAATAATTTATGAGAAGCTTTTAATTTCAAAAAACGGGAAAACGTTTCCGGTGGAAATAACCAGCCAGTATTTTAAATATGAAAATAAGGAATATGAGTTTGCTTTTGTGCAGGACATTACTGAAAGAAAAGAAAAAGAAGAAGAGATTAAATATCTGCTTTATCGGGATTCATTGACTGGACTCTATAACCGTAGATTTTTTGAAGAAGAAGTTAGGCGACTTGATACCTCAAAACAGCTGCCAATTAGTATAATTACCGGTGACCTCAATGGTCTCAAAATAATTAATGACACCTACGGACATAAAAAAGGGGATCAAATGCTGATTAAAACTGCCGGCATTTTAAAGAAAGTTCTTCGCTCAGAAGATATACTTGCCCGGCATGGAGGAGACGAATTTACAATACTGCTGCCCCAAACAGCAAATGATCAGGCAGAAAAAATTGTTGAGCGTATTAAAGAAGAAGCAAAAAAAACAACTATTGCTGCTATTCCGATTTCGATTGGCCTGGGAACTGCTGCAAAAACTGAGAGCAGCCAGAATATTTGGGACATACTGCAGCAGGCGGATAATAATATGTATAAAAACAAGCTTTCCGAGAGCCGCAGCAGCAAAAGTAATATTGTTCAGGGGCTGATTAATGTTCTTGATGCTAAAAGCAGTGAGACAAAAGAGCATGCAGTCAGGATGACCAAACTGGCCTTTGAGTTTGGTGAAAAACTGGAATTATCGAATTCCGAACAGAACAGATTATCTCTGCTGGCCACCCTGCATGATATTGGAAAAACTAATATTAGTGAAGAAATTCTAAATAAGAAGGGGAAATTAACAAAAAAAGAATGGGAAATTATGAAAAATCACTCTGAACAGGGATATAAAATTGCTACTTCTTCCGAAGAATTTGCATCAGTATCTGAGGAAATATTGACCCACCATGAGCACTGGGATGGAAGGGGTTATCCCGAGAATATAAAGGGAGAAGAGATTCCATTTTTAGCCAGGATTATTTCGATTATTGATGCCTTTGATGTAATGACTCATGATCGTCCTTACTCAAAAGCAGTTTCCCGAGAAGAAGCCCTAAAAGAAATTAAAAGTTGTTCCGGCAGCCAGTTTGATCCAGAACTGGCGGCAGAATTTATAAAAATGTTTGAATAAAGATCAGATTTTTAGTACTTTAAAAATGGAAATAGCCCGGTAGGTTGGGGGTCCTCCGGGCCTTTCACAGGGGAAATTCTTCTATATCAAATTATCGGGGTAAATTTTATTTAAAAATGAATAAAATTTGTATTTTATGACAGTTGTACTTTATCCAAAAACTCCGGTTGAGAGGTAACGCTCACCTGTATCAGGTGCAATTACCACAATTTTTTTGTCTTTTCCTACTTCTTCAGCTAATTTTAAAGCGGCAGCAACTGCGGCTCCTGTTGAAATTCCTGCAAAAATTCCTTCTTTGGCTGCTAAATCTCTAGTAGTTGAAAAGGCTTCTTCATTTTTAACCTTTTCCACTCTATCAATAATTTTGGTATTTAAAACCTCAGGTATAAATCCAGCTCCAATACCCTGAATCTTATGTGGTCCTGATTCATCACCGGAGATAACAGCTGAGTTTTCAGGCTCTACTGCTACCACCTGAAGATTATTAATTCTCTTTTTGAGTTCTTCACCTGTGCCTGTAATTGTACCACCTGTTCCCACTCCTGCAACAAAATAATCAAGATCACCCTGAGTTCCAGTAATTATTTCTCTGGCAGTAGTTTTTCGGTGGATATCCGGGTTAGCCGGATTGGTAAATTGAGAAGGAATAAATCCATCTCTTTCAGCAGCAATTTCTTCTGCCTTAGAAATAGCTCCTTTCATGCCTTCTGAAGCAGGTGTCAAGATCAGCTCAGCACCATAGGCTTTTAGCATCTGTCTTCTTTCCTGGCTCATTGATTCGGGCATAATTAAAACTACATCATAACCCTTAGCTGCTCCAACCATTGCAATTCCAATTCCAGTATTACCACTGGTTGGCTCAACTAAAACTCCACCAGCTTTAATTTTTCCGCTTTTTTCTGCTTCTTCAATCATATTAATAGCAATTCTATCTTTAATACTGCCGCCGGGGTTAAAACTTTCCAATTTGAGTACTACCTCGGCAGAGTCTTCAGTAACTAGATTATTTAATCTTAACAAAGGTGTATTTCCTATTAATTCAGTTATATTATTAAAAATCATTAAGGAACCTCCTAAAACTTTCAGCTCACAATCTAAAGTTGAGCACTTTACTTTGAATTAATTATAATACAGTATTTAAAGACTGTCAACTATATTTTAAAAAACGAATATAACTTGGCTTTTATTTAAGCTAAAAGGGTGAAAAGCACTTTAATTTTGACATTTTTTTCAAAAAAGGTATAATGATAATATCAAGTAAGAAAACAATTAAGCTAAAATCAAAAAAATTAGTAAAAAACTAAGTAACAATAGAATCAGATATCGCTATAATTTGTTAGCTTTGGATGAGGGAGGAATATAAAATGTCACAATTTTTTGCAAAAGTATTTTCCACAATGGTAGCTTTATTAGTGGCAGCTTATTTACTGCCGGGAATTACAGTAACCGGGATCTGGGCCGGATTTTTTGCAGCAGTAGTTTTAGGATTTGTAAATGGATTTATCAGACCTATTTTTACAATTTTGACGATCCCTTTTACTATCTTAACTTTTGGCCTGTTTTTGCTGGTGATTAATGCAATAATGCTTTCACTAACTTCAGTTTTAGTTCCCGGTTTTGTAGTTAATGGATTTTTTTCAGCTTTAATTGCATCGATAATTGTCAGTTTTGTTTCCAGTATTCTGCATAATATGTTTGAGGAATAATTTTATTAATATCGGGAATAGATGTCAGGAGGATTAAAATGAGAAGTAAAGTTGAGTTTTTTATCATCATATTATTGATAATGCTGTTTAGTGTCTCTGTTTATGCCGACCAGATCGAACTTCAAAATGGAAATAGCATGCGGGGCGAAGTTCAGAATGATAGCATTGAGCTGAGTACTGATTATGGTCAGTTAAATATACAAACTAGATATTTAAATAAATTAAATAAAGAAAATGGTGGATTTACTGCTAGAGCCTCAGAAAATAACAGCTTTAGTGGGGAATTAGAAACTGATATTACAGTTTTAGTTAGTGGAGAACAGAGGAGCTTTTCTGCTTCTGAGATTGATACAATTAATTTTTCAGGCAGCGATTCTTTTAATAATAATAAAAATTTATCTGTTACTTTAAAAAATGGCGATTTTTTCTTTGCTAATACTGTAGAAGATAGTATTAGTATAAGTACTTCTTTGGGAAGCAGTTTAAGTATTAATTATAATAGCCTCAATTCTATTGAGTATTTGAGTGAGGAAGATATCTATTTAGTTAATAGAAACAATGCTTCTGAGATTAAATCAAATTTAAGCGGGAAAAAGCTAATTATCTGGCCGGCTGCTGCCGAGATCATTGAAATTGATTTTAATTATATAGAAAAAATTAAATTTAATTAATCTAAGTATTTTGTCGAATTTTAAATCTTGAAATATTGAACTTATTATAATATTATAAAAAGCAAATAAGTAAAAATGGGGGATTTTTAATGGAAAGAGAACCACAGTCAAATTACTATGATGAATACGAAATTGATTTAAGAGAATATATAATGCTATTATGGGAAAACAAATTATTTATAATTGGACTAACAGTTGTGGCAGTTTTGATTGCCTATATTTATTCTGCAAACTTTATAACTCCAAAATATAAAAACTCTTTAAAAGTTCAATTAGCTAATACTGAAGGCGAATATAGTGAAACAGAAGCTATGAATGAATTATTAAAAAGTGATGAATTAATTAGTCCCGCTTTAGAAAAAAACAATTTAGATTCTGGAGCTATAAATAATATTAATACTAATATTAATTCCAATTTAAGATTAACAGAAAAAGGAATGCAGGGGGCAGTTTATGGAGGTATTATTACTTTAGAAGCAGAAAGTTCTGATCAAGAAAAGCTTACTAAAGCGTTAAATGCTGTAGTAGAAGAATTTGAGGCAAGATCAAATGATTATTTTTCAGAAGTTTTAAGAGAAAAAAGAAATAATATGACAGCAATAGAAAATGAAATTGATAATTTAGATAAAGAAATTGAAAAAACTAATGAAATATTGAATAACTTAGAAGATATATCAGTCGATAAGGCATTTATAATTGCCAATATAAATGATAAATTAAATACTCTATCAAAAACAAAAAGAGAGTATTTAAGTGATTACAGAAATATAAAAAGAGAAATAAATGATCATAGGGGATTTAGAATTTTAAATTCTCCTTCAAAATCTGCAAATAAAGTCAGCCCAAATGTCAAACTAAATATGGCGATTGCTGCGGTTCTGGCTTTAATGTTAGCAGTATTTATAGTCTTTTTTAAAGAATTTATGAAAGAAGAATAATTATATAAATAAAAGAAATAAACAAACCCCGCCTGTTTTCAAGAGGCCATCTGTTAAAAGAATGGTTAAACTGAAATGAGCGGGGTTTAATTATTTAGTTTGCAAAACACCAATTTAGGGCCTGTTTTTTTCCTCTGTGCAAATTATCTAAGCTTTTAAATTTTAGGCTGCCGTAATCTAAATAAAGTTTTTTCAATTTTTTTAGATAGCTTAACTCATTTTGAACAGCAGTGTTCTCTGCTCTTTTAAATACACTGTTTATTAAACCCTCTCTTTTACTGCTTTTTGCAGCTTTAAGAATTTCTTTTTTAAATTCAATAAATTCCTGGTGATTATATTCTAAAGACCGCTGATAAAAATAGTTTAGATTTTCTTGATTATAAAATAAAGCTTTCAATAGAGCAGCATAGGCAAAGTTATAGGGATAAGGTAGTGCATCTGCTGATCTGATTTCTATATATTTTTTTGTCCTCACATCGGGAAAGACCATTGAGAGAAAATGATCAATTTCTTCTAAATTATCATTTGTCATTACCTCTTTTAAAATTTTGTCACCGGTGTAAATTAGATTACCTTCCCTTTTTCTGATAATTGGTGGAGTTCTTAGTAGATATTCTGCATAATCTCTGTAGCCAAATTTTTTATCAAAAATGCCTTCAATAATTCCGGAACGCTTGCTGTCACAGTTAGACCAGATTTTTTCTCTGGTGCTTGAGCCGGCTGCAGTCTGGCCTTCAAAAAAGGGAGTGTTATCAAAAAGATAATAGATTAGAGGAGATAAAAAATAGCCAACCCTCATTTTTTTGATGTAATCTCCTTCATTCAGATAATCAATGCTCATTTGGATTGAAGCTGTACCCTTCATCATATGATGAGCATATTTGCCGGTTTTTTTAAAATATTGATACATCAAGTCATATCTTTTTTTAGGAAGGAGAGAGATTTCTTTAATAGAGCTTTTAGGTTGATAACCTAAAACAGCAATTCTTTGTTTTCTTTTGTTTAAAATTTTTCTTAAGCTCTGTATAAATTCCAGATAAAGGGCTTCTATTTTCTTCAGATCAGCTAAAGGAATAATGCTTAATTCCAGCTGGCCCCCCGGTTCCAGAGTGACAGCCCTTTTGTCACCTTTGAGCCCGATTAAATGATCTTTTTCATAAATCTTTTCCCATTTATTATCATTCTGGCTCAATTGATTTAGCAGAGACTCTATACCCTGATTTTCAAAATAACCTAAAGCAGTTAAATCTTTTTTTAAAATTAGATGTTCAAATTCTAAACCTATTTTGTGATCTACTTTTTTGCTCTCAGCCTGTTTAAAATAACTGACAAACGCATCAACCTGTTTTTGGTAGTCCATAAACTTTCCCTTCCCGGCTATTAATAATATTTATTTTTACTTACGCCATAGTTTGCTTTTACTTATATCATAAAGTACAGTGAGAAATTTTTAAGATTAAAAGTTGATTATTTTGCTTATATATTATATTATAACTTAGTTCAGCTTTTCCTGCATCTAAATTCATATTTTTCAAAATGAGACAGCCTCAAATAGCAAAAATTGTCGATCTTTTTGTTTGAATCTAAGTAACTTTTATAATAAAATTAGAATTGAGAAATTATTCATCAATAAAAAACTTACATACAGGGGAGAATGATAATATGAAAATTACAGTTGCAGGGGCCGGTTATGTTGGTCTCTCTAACGCTGTTTTACTTGCGCAAAATCATGAGGTAACAGCAGTAGATGTGGTTGAAGAAAAGGTTGAGATGATCAACAGACGAGAATCTCCGATAGTTGATGCAGAGCTGGAAGACTATCTGGAAAATAAGGAATTAGATTTAAAGGCAACAACTGATTCGCTTAAAGCATACCGTGAGGCAGACTATGTTATTATTGCAACACCGACAAACTATGATCCGGATCAAAATTATTTTAATACCAGAACAGTGGAAGCGGTTGTGGCAAATGTACTATCTTTTAATGAAGATGCGGTCATGATTATTAAATCAACAGTTCCGGTTGGTTACACTGAAGAACTAAGAGATAAATTTGACACAGAAAATATTATTTTTTCACCGGAATTTTTAAGAGAGGGTAAGGCTCTTTATGATAATCTTTACCCATCTCGTATTATTGTGGGAGAGCAGTCTGAAAGAGCTGAAGAAATTGCTGATCTTTTAGTTGAAGGTGCAGAAAAAGAAGATATACCAGTTTTATTTACAGACTCAACTGAGGCTGAGGCAATTAAACTTTTTGCAAACACTTATCTGGCGATGAGGGTTTCCTTTTTTAATGAACTGGATACTTATGCTGAGGTCAGAGACCTTGACAGCAAACAGATTATTGAGGGAGTTGGTTTAGATCCCCGGATTGGAAATCATTATAACAACCCTTCTTTTGGCTATGGCGGCTACTGTCTGCCAAAAGATACCAAACAGCTGCTTGCTAATTACGAAAATGTTCCCAATAATATTATGCAGGCAATTGTTGATGCCAACCGGACCCGAAAAGATCACATTGCTGAAATGATTGTCAAGCAGCAGCCGGAAAAGGTCGGGGTTTATCGTTTAACAATGAAGAAAAACTCTGATAATTTTAGGCAGTCATCTGTGCAGGGAGTAATGAAGCGGATTAAAGCTAAGGGAATAGAGGTAGTTGTTTATGAACCAGCTTTAGAAGATGACGAATTTTACCGCTCCAGAGTAATCAAGGACTTAGATGAGTTTAAAGCAGAATCAGAAATCATTATAGCTAACAGAATGGCCAAAGAACTGGAAGATGTAGAAGATAAGGTTTATACAAGAGATTTATTTAATAATAATTAAATAATTTTAAAAGGAAGCCACCCGGATTAAGTCGAGATTATCGACCCGATTCGGGTGGTTTTTAAAATTCTATTCCTCCTGTAATAATAATTCCTGCATCAGCAAAAGGGAGAATATCCAGTCTAAAAGGCTCTTTTCTGAGTCCAAAGCCAAAAACTGCTCCCGGAAATGTCCCCATCTCATGCATCCAGGTTTCATATTTTCCATCTTCATCATCATAACCATGAATTATCCCATAGGTAAACTTTGCAGTAATTTCTATTTCGCCAATTGAGCTCAGTAAATAATGGCGGCCTCTATAAATATAAACTGTGTTTTGGTCATATGTGTTTTTGAAAAAAGCAATTCCATTTAAATCATTATTGGAGTAATGTCTTTCAAATCCAATTAACTGCTGGTGATTATTTTGATAATCTTTTTGACTGTAGTGATGAGTATAATAATTTGTCTGTAGATAATAATTTTCTAATTCAGCGGCTCTAATTGGAACCGCTAATAAAATTATAATAATTACAATTAAAATCTTATATCTCATTTTTTTAATGCCTCCTCCAGTATTTATAGAGGATTAACTATAAGTTTATTTTTAATTTTCCAACCAGAATCTGCTTCTATTATCACTGAGCTCCTGCTCCCCTCGAAAAGCAAAACCACTGTAAGGTGTCCAACCAATAATTTCTGTTACATAAAAAACATCGTTAATTTTTACCATTGAAGGCATTGAATCTATTGGATCCCGCATTTTAATATGACCATCTTTGCTACTGTACCCTTTTATTGTAACATTTTTTCCTTCAGCTGCAAAATTTTGAAGCAGGGCTTCAGTTTTAGCATTAAATAAGACTTTGCCATTAACTGCGGCAGCCATCCAGGGATACATTCTGCTGCCCATTCTCGTTTCTACCTGGCCGCTGATGCTTTCTATGTTTTTATTAACCTGATATGGATAATCTTGATCTGCTCTGCAGTCAATATAAGTAGTTCCCTGATAAACGATTTTGTTTTCCAGTAATTTTTCAATTTTTTGGTCAACTAATAAATCATTATTAAAATTAGCTAAGTCCTCCTTGATAGACCAGTTTAAAAGTTTAATCTTTTTGTTTGCGTTAGTTACATCAGCGCTATCTTTATTATCTTCATTATATAAAGAATTATCTTTAGTAAACAAATTGATAATATTGCTGGATATATAAGCAGTGTCTGCATAATTTAAATTAACTTGATCATTTTTTTCTTTAATTCTGCTTTGTTCGATCCCTTTATAGTTAACTAGATTTTGATCAGTTAAAATCAATAAACTAATTTCACTTATCCCGTGATCAGATTTAGTTATTTCCAGAGGATAATAAAGATTTTTGCTTTTAAATTGATAAGAAATAGCCTGATTGATTTCCGGTTCTGGCCCAACTTCAATGGTGTCAAAAACAAAATAATTATAATCGCGCTCTATATAATTATTGATTGTTTTCTGCAGGGAATCCGGTATTTTGGGATTGTTTTCTCCCTTTTCTTTAAGATAGTCATTAACCCAGCTGACAAAATGATTTTGATTTAAAACTTCCACTACAAGAATATCATGTGAACCGATAACAACTTCTTCTTTGATTTCTGCGGCCGGAGTTTCTGGCCCGGAACTTCTTGAAATCGGCTGTCTTAATTCATTAAAGGCCTCCTTGAAAATAAATTCGTTTGCCCTTCTTAAAATATCTCTGCTCGATTTTTTTACTGTTGGTTTAGAAGGCAGCGGCAGCACCTGAAGCACCTTTGTTGGTTCTGAAGCATATAATTCTGTTGATAAAATTAAAATTTCCTCTTTTCCGTTCCAGGCAATTAAAGCATCCTGGCTGGGCTCGAAAATATCTACTCCAGCAGTAAATGGTATTGATCCCCGATCAGCACTGGCAGTTATCGAGAAAATAGCAGCGATAATAAAGGTTAAAATAATGGTTTTTTTCAATTTTAGCCCTCCTCATAAAATTTTATATTATATAATTCGACCTATAGAGTCTATATTCCTGCCTGCTGACTAAGAAATAAAGGGGTATTATTACTGGTATGCCTTTATTTTTATGATATAATCACTTTAAAGAGGTGAAAATTATGGATTTATTTACTCTGGCAGCACCGGTTTTTGATCTGGCAATGAAAATTTCAGGCCACAATAAAGTCCTGGTTGAGCTGGGAAACATGATAAAAAAAGATGAGTTAAAAAGGCATTCTAGCGGCAGTGGAAATCAGTTAAATCTGGGCTCGGATTTTTCCAAAAAAGAGCAGGCAATAAAACTGCTGGATCTTGGTGGGGGAACTGGAGAGTTGATTAATTATTTACCTAAAAATTTAGAAATAACAATTGCTGATCCTTCTGAGGCAATGCTGGAAAAGGGTAAGGCTAAAGATTTCCAACAGGAGGTAAAACACATACTTGCAGATGGAGCAGATCTTCCATTTGAAGATAATACTTTTGATTATCTTATAATTTCTGATGCACTTCATCACTTCCGCCAGGTAGAAGCAGCGTTACAGGAATCGGCTAGAGTTTTAAAAAATGGAGCTAAAATTTATGTATTGGAATTTGATCCGCGAACAACTTTTACTAAAATAATTATTTTTTTCGAAAAATTGGCGGGAGAACCAGTTAATTTTTATCAGCCTGATAAATTAGCAGCAATGATGGCTGAAAACTCTCTTCAGACTGAGTATGAATATCTCAATAAATCTCTTTATATTATATGTGCCAAAAAAAATGTGCATGCACCGTGAACCTGTCGAAATTTGTTGTAATATCTTGTTTCTATAGTCGTTTAGAGCAAATAAATAAAAAGCTGTCAGAAAGTAGAATAATGTCTAAATTTTGTTTTAGAATTCTAATAATTTCGAATACCGAAAAAAGGCCAATAAAAGATGTGAAATATTTGACAGCAGAATTGTAAAGTATTATACTAAAAGAGGACAAAACAATAAAAATTTACCTTATTAATAGGAGGGAAAGTTATAATGGCAAAACAAATGAAGACCATGGATGGAAACACTGCTGCAGCTCATGTAGCTTATGCTTTTACAGACGTAGCGGCTATCTATCCTATTACTCCTTCATCTCCGATGGCTGAATTAGTTGACTCATGGAGTGCTAACGGTCGTAAGAACATTTTCGACCAGGAAGTGAAGTTAACTGAAATGCAGTCTGAGGGAGGAGCAGCTGGTGCAGTACACGGTTCCTTAGTGGCAGGCGCTTTGACAACTACTTTTACAGCTTCTCAGGGATTATTACTGATGCTGCCTAATATGTATAAAATCGCCGGTGAATTATTACCTGGTGTTTTTCATGTTAGTGCACGTACTGTTGCTACACATGCTCTTTCAATTTTTGGTGATCACTCTGATGTAATGGCTACTCGTCAAACAGGTGTCGCTATGATTGCTTCCGGTAGTGTTCAGGAAGTTATGGACTTAGCGGGTATTGCTCACCTGGCATCCATTAAATCAAGTGTTCCGTTTATGCATTTCTTTGATGGTTTTAGAACATCTCATGAGTATCAAAAAATAGAAGTTTTAGATTATGATGATCTGTCAGAATTGGTTGACTACGGAAAGGTTAGCGAATTTAGACACAGAGCATTGAATCCTGAGCGCCCTGTAACAATGGGTACAGCTCAAAACCCTGATATTTTCTTCCAGGCACGTGAGGCTGCTAATGGATTTTATGATGCAGTACCTGATATTGTAGAAGATTATATGCAGGATATTTCCGAATTGACAGGTAGAGAATATCATCCATTCAATTATGTTGGGGCAGAAGATGCTGAATATGTAATTGTGGCAATGGGTTCTGTAACTGATACTATTGAAGAAACAGTTAAATACTTAGTTGATCAGGGAGAAAAAGTTGGTCTGATAAAAGTTAGACTTTATCGTCCATTCTCCGAAAAATACTTCATGAAAGCTCTTCCAGAAACTGCTGAGAAGATTGCTGTATTAGATAGAACTAAAGAACCTGGTGCAGTAGGAGAACCGCTTTATGAAGATGTAAGATCATTATTTTATGATAAAGAAAATCGTCCAGTAGTTGTTGGTGGACGTTATGGTTTAAGTTCTAAGGATACTACACCTACTCAAATTAAGGCTGTATTTGATAACCTTAGAGAAGATGATCCTAAAGATCACTTTACAATTGGTATTAACGATGATGTTACAAATACCAATCTTGAACCTAAAGAACATATTAATACTTCTCCAGAAGGTACAGTTCGCTGCAAGTTCTGGGGTCTTGGTTCTGATGGTACTGTTGGTGCTAATAAGAATGCTATTAAGATTATTGGTAATAATACAGATAAGTATGCTCAGGCTTACTTCTCTTATGACTCCAAAAAATCTGGTGGTGTAACAGTATCCCACTTAAGATTTGGTGATGAGCCAATTAAGTCAACTTACTTAATTGATCAGGCTGACTATGTAGCCTGTCACAACGAATCTTATGTAGATAAGTTTGATATGGTACAGGATTTACACGATGGCGGGAACTTTGTGCTTAACTGTACCTGGTCAGAAGATGAGTTAGACGAAAAACTTCCTGCAGAAATGAAGAAGTATATCGCTGATCACGATATTAACTTCTACACAATTAACGCTGTAGATATTGCTCAGGAAGTTGGCTTAGGTCAGAGAATCAACATGGTTATGCAGACTGCTTTCTTTGAGGTAGCTGATATAATTCCTGTTGATGAAGCAATTGAATACTTAAAAGATGCTATTCAGAAATCCTACGGCCATAAAGGTGATAAGATTGTTGAAATGAATAATAAAGCTGTAGATAAGGCAATGGACGCTTTAGTTAAAATTGATGTACCGGCAGAATGGTCCAGTGCCGAATCTAAAGAAGAGGCAGAGGAAGAAGACGTGCCAGCATTTGTTAAAAATGTACTCCAGGTTGTTAATGCACAAAAAGGTGATGAGTTACCTGTTAGTACATTTGTCGGCCGTGAAGATGGACACTTCCCTCCAGGACTTTCTAAATACGAAAAACGTGGAATCGCAGTTAATGTACCTAACTGGTTGAGCGATAAGTGTATTCAGTGTAACCAGTGTTCATTAGCCTGTCCACATGCTGTAATTAGACCATTCTTACTGGATGAAGAAGAAGCTGCTAATGCTCCAGAAGGATTTGAAACACTTGAAGCTCGCGGTAAGCAGTTGGAGGGCTTAGAGTATAAGATTCAGGTAAGTCCTTATGATTGTACAGGTTGTGGAGTCTGTGCTGATGTCTGCCCTGTAGATGCTTTAGAAATGACCTCATTTGCAGAAATGGCAGCTAAAGAAGCAGACAACTGGGACTACGCTATTAACGAAGTATCTATTAAAGATGATTTAATGGATCCGGTTAATATCAAAGGTAGTCAGTTCCAGGAACCACTGCTTGAGTTCCACGGTGCCTGTGCAGGTTGTGGAGAAACAGCTTATGCTAAGCTTGTAACTCAGTTATTTGGGGACAGAATGTTAATTGCTAACGCTACAGGTTGTTCTTCAATCTGGGGTGGATCTGCTCCTGTATCTGTTTATTCTACTAATCCAGAAGGACATGGACCAGCCTGGGCTAACTCCTTATTTGAGGATAACGCCGAGTATGGTTATGGTATGTTACTTGCTAACCAGCAGATCAGAGCTAAAATTGCTGACCTGATGGAAGAAGCAATTGAGCTTGACTTAGATGATGAACTAACTGAATTAATGAAAGAAATGTTAGATAACTATAATGATGGCGAGAAGACTAAAGAAATCAAGAAGAAGTTGATGCCTTTACTCGCTAAATACAGTGACAACGAAGTAATTGCTGAGATTGTTGACCGCAAAGAATTTATTACTAAGAAATCTCAGTGGATCTTTGGTGGAGACGGCTGGGCCTATGATATCGGTTATGGAGGTTTAGACCACGTTATCGCTTCTGGTGATGATGTAAATGTATTAATCTTTGATACAGAGGTTTACTCTAATACCGGTGGACAGTCCTCTAAAGCCAGTCCAACTGCTGCAGCTGCTAAATTTGCTGCTTCAGGTAAGAAGATCAAGAAGAAAGACTTAGGCCAGATGGCTATGACTTATGGTTATGTTTATGTTGCTCAGATTTCTCTGGGTGCCAACATGAACCAGGCAATCAAAGCTATTGCAGAGGCTGAAGCATATGATGGACCTTCCATTGTAATTGCTTACTCACCATGTATTTCACATGGACTTAAAGATGGTATGGGCTGTAGTGTTAGCCAGGAGAAAGATGCTGTTAAGGCAGGATACTGGCACTTATTCCGCTTCAACCCGGAACTCAAAAAAGAAGGTAAGAATCCATTTGTTATGGATTCCAAAGAGCCTACAGAAAGCTTCAGAGATTTCTTACTCAGTGAGGTACGTTTCTCCTCCTTACAGAAGACATTCCCTGAGCTTGCAGAGGAGCTATTTGAAAAAGCAGCAGAAGATGCTGAAGAGCGCTATCAGTCCTATAAGAGACTGGAAAATGCTTATGCTCCTGAAGACGAAGAGTAAAGCTGAAGCAAAAACAGCTTAAAAATAAATATAAGAGCAAGGATAAAAGACCAGCGGGACACCGCTGGTCTTTTTTGCGTTAAACGTACACCAACCGTTTGCTCAACCAAATATTTCCAAAATTTGTTTTAAAACTATAGTTTATTATCTTTAATTAAAAAAATATTGCATTTTAGGTAATGATAATCTATAATATAGATATAAAGTAAAAAAATGGAAGAAGCAAGGAGGAGTATAAAACCATGGCTTATAAAAAAAGAATCTGGTATCCGGGAGCTAAGTATCATATCATTAGTCGAGGGAATAAGAAGAAAGACATTTTTTTAGATAAGTTGGATTTTAAAGTGTTCATGACTATTCTTAGAGAAACTAGAAAAGAACATGCTTATTCATTATTGAGTTATTGCCTGATGCCAAATCATATTCACCTACAGCTTAAAACTTTTGATGCAGAAATCTGGAAAATTATGCGCTCAATTAACTGGCGCTATGCTAGCTATTTTAATAAGAGATATCAGACTGTAGGCCATGTCTTTCAGGGACGTTATGTTTCTAAATTAATAGAGAATAATTATTATAACTTAGTTGTTAATCGCTACATCCATCTCAATCCAGTTAAAGACAAACTGGTATTAAAACCAGAAGATTATCGCTGGAGCAGTTATCAGGTATATTTAGGATCAGAGAAAAGTGATTTAGTCGATGAAGAAGAAATTTTGGGCTATTTTGCTGGTAAAAGAACTTTCTATGCTGATTTCATAATGAGATTTGTTTAAGATTGTAATAATTATCAAAAGAAAAGAGGCTATTGAAGATCTTCAATAGCCCAATAATTAACTTAAACTTAGTGATTTTAAAAACTGGTATAACTTGTCTTCTGGATATATTCTGAATTCTAATTTCCTTTACCAGGATTATTACCTTTACCGGGATTATTCTTAGACTTATCACTACCTTTTCCAGGGTTGTTATTGCCTGGATGATTATTTTCCTTATAATTTTGAATTACATTTGCAAGTCCCTGCCCGGTCCAGTCTTCATTGTTGGCTTTATATTCTTTGATCCTTTGAGCAAGACCGCGGCCGAAGTTATCTTTTTCATTATCCTGATCGTAATCTTCTCATAATCTTCAACTTCTTCTAATTCACCCAGAATAATTTTGATCATGCCCAGATCAATTTCACCTGAAATATCAATAACAGAACTTGATTCTCCCTTGAGAATTTTTTCGATGGTTAAGTCTAAATCATAGTCATTTAAATAAATATAATCATCATCCTGAGCCATTAAAGTCATCGATATTACTAAAAAGAAAAGAGCTAATATAGTTGATTTGTTGCATATTTAACTAAACAATTTTATAATTTAATAACACCATAAATAATTATAATAACTGGATTAATACTTTCAGGTTCATATATTGTCGAAATAATTAATCTGAAATAAAGGGTTAAAGTTATATTTGAAGAATCATATAAATTATAAAGGGTTTATTTAATTGGAGGTGTTTGCTTTTGATTTTAAATTGGAGTGGCATTTTTAGATTAACTTTAGCGGCTGTATTAGCTGCATTAATTGGTTATGATAGAGAAAAGCAAAACAAGGCAGCAGGAATCAGAACAAATGTTATTGTCGCGGTTATTTCATGTGTGATTATGATTTTATCAGTGGAAGTTGCAAAATTAGGTAGTTCAGCTACCGGTATAGAAGGAGATCCAGCTCGCCTTGCAGCTCAGGTTGTAAGTGGAATTGGATTTTTAGGTGCTGGAACTATAATAAAACAGGAAGATAAGGTTGAAGGATTGACAACAGCAGCCAGTCTCTGGGGTGTTGCTGGCTTGGGTCTGGCAGTAGGTTATGGTTTATATGATATTTCTATTGCATCAGCTTTGATTATTTTTGTGAGCCTTCGGGTGGCTCCTTCTGTAAAAAAGAGATTGTAGTAATAGCTTAATTAAGTTTTGAAGTGATCCTAAAACTAAGTGAAAAAGCAGAGGAGGACTAAAATTGAAATATTATATTAAGATTTTATGTCTGGCAATTGCTGTTGCTGCCTTATTTTCAATTTCAGTTTCAGCTCAGATTCAGGTAGAAAATAGAAAGTTAAAATATACCCCAATAGTTGTCAATCAGCATTTTTTGATTCCAGTAGAATTTCTGAATGAATTTTTGGATTTTACTGTTAAAGTTGAAAAAGATTTAACGATGCCGGACAGGGATGATATAGGTGATCAAAGCGAAAATAATCTTCGTTTTAGAGTTTACCTCAATGACGATGAGTTCGATAGTCATGAGCAGTTAAGTCTCAGATTTGAAATTATGAATAACGGCAGAGATGATGTTAAACTTCGTTTCAATTCTGGGCAGAAATATAATATATATATCAAGAATCGGTTTGGACGAGTTCTTTATTCCTGGGCCGACAGCAAAAAATTTTCTCAGGCAGTACAGAATATCGAAATCAAAGGCAGAGATTCTCTAAAATTTGAAGAAGAAATTAAATTAACCCGGTTTAGAGAAGGTAGACATTTTGTGGAAGTGGAAATTACATCTGATAATTATGAGTTCGCTCAAATAGAAAAAGAGTTTGAAATAGATGATTAAAGACACCGTAATGGCTTTATTTTTAACAATTTTATCCGCGGCCTTAGCAACAGCGGCAAATTATAATGGAGATCTGTATTTTTTGACCTGGACTGCTCTTCTTCCCTTTCTTTATTATCTTTTTATTTACAAAAATCAGGAGTTAACTTATAAGAGTATTTTTTTAAAGGGCTGGAATCTCGGCTTTTGGATTTTAGTTTTTACAGCAAATTTTTTATATAATTCTATAAAGTTATATACTGAAGCTCCATTTCTAATTATTATTTTAATTTTATTTCTTTTATTTTTGCTTTTATCCTTAATTTATGGGTTGTTTTTTGTTCTTTATTTATTTCTGCAGAAGAAGTTATTTGCCCAAAATGGTTTTAGAGCACTGTTATTTGCAGCTGTTTGGACAATTATGGAATTAAGCCGTTATTATTTATTATCATTTTTTCCAATTGCTAATCCTGCTTATACTCAGGCCAATTTTTTTAGTTTTATTCAGCTGGTAGAATTTGGGGGAATCTGGATTCTGACTTTTATTTTAATACTTGTTAACGGCCTACTTTTTCAGCTGATTTTTGAAAAAAAATATAAAAACATTTTTATATTATCAATTATATTTTTTATGATTTTTGGGACAGGCTTTTTTCTGCAGGAGAGAGAATTTAAAGCTGGCCGAGAGGAAGCTAAAGCTTTAGAAATAGGAATTATCACAACTCAAATTGAACAGGAAAAAAAGTGGAAAGCAGAACAGCTTTCTGAAAATATCGAGCTGACTTTAAATGCTGCCTCAAAGCTGAATCAAACTCAGCTCATAATTGCACCTGAAACAAATATTACTTTCGATTTTTATAATAATCATAATTACAAAGATCAATTTTTAGAAAAAGTAGAGTCGGATTTTGAAGCGCCAATTCAGATTGGAGCACTGGCTTCTAAAAATCCAGATAGAGGTCGATACAACAGTGTGTTTTTGCTTTCAGATACAGGTGAAATAATTTCGCGTTATGATAAAAATCTGCTTCTTTATTTTGGAGAGACTTATCCCTTTTTAGAACTGCTGAATGAATATACAGAATACAGCTTTTCATCTTTAAATCCAGGTAAAGAATTGACTGTATTTAAATTTGGTGAGCTGCGGTGGAGAACTGTTATCTGTTCAGAAATACTTTATCCTTCTTATGTAAAAAAAGCAGCCAGAGATGTGGATTTTATAGTTAATCAGACAAATGAAGCCTGGTTTAAAAACAATAAACTTTTAAAAAATATTATGTGGCAGGCTGCAGTTTTAAGAGCTGTAGAAAATAGAGTGCCAATCATTAAAACCGGCAACCAGGCTCACAGTGGAATTATTTATCCTGGTGGGAGTTTTAAAAAAGTTGATCCAGAAAAAAATTATCATATACTTAATTTGAAATAATTTTCAAATACTCTTTTTAATCACTAATCTTTGCTGATATACTCAATATAAATAGATATTTTCTTTTGTGGATATACTTCAATAAAATATCAACATTGGTGATATGAGATTTACCCCTCATGTGCATATACTAATTACAGAATATAGAGTTTTAGAGTATGATGGCAAAAGTTAAGATTCTGGTATGAAGATGAAGTTTAAATATACTTTTGAAAGATAAAACACTACTAAAGAAATATTAATTAACTTCTATAGTAGGATGGACGTTAGACCATTTTGTTCTTTTTATGGGATTAATTGGGATTCAGATTATTTAAGAAAAGAAAAACTTACTTTTAATTATAAATAGAAATAAGACAAAATCGGGCTATTCAATTCGGCATATCAGCCCGCCTTTTTCTGTCCAGATTATTATTTTTAAATTATATTTAAGAAAAAATATGAAATCAAGGCAGGAAAAGTCTGAGTTATGTTTAATATTACTAATATAAGTATTTTACTCAACTTTAATCAGCTGTGCAAATTTTTGAAAAAACTATTAGATTTGACGTAACGGGGGCTTAAACGGGGGGGTAACAAATGAGTGTTAGTTATGAAAAGCTTTATATTTACACTTTAGGAGACTTTTTGGTCAGGAAAGAAGATAAAACTATTTTTTCGGGAGAGAAGAGTTATCTTAACAAAAGATGGCATTTATTTTTATATCTCGTATTTAATAAGGGCAACAAGATTAGTAAACAGGAATTAATTAAAGAGCTTAATTTAGAAGAAAATGTTTCTCCTAACCAGTCCCTGCGTGCTTTAGTTTACAGGCTGCGTAAGGATTTAAATTTTGGGAATAATAATTTTATTTTAAATGAAAAGGGAG
Organism: Halanaerobium sp.; assembly: GCA_046541575.1. GTDB lineage: Bacteria > Bacillota > Halanaerobiia > Halanaerobiales > Halanaerobiaceae > Halanaerobium. The sequence continues at coordinate 72,208 of JBKHDA010000002.1, forward strand.
GCTATTTTTTTAATACGGAGAGCAGCTACTGGCTGGATACTCAATACTTTACCGGTATGATTGAAAAAGCAAATGAAACTAAGGAAAAAAATAATGCTTTAGATCTATATAGAGAAGCGGTTTCTTTATATAAGGGTGAATTTCTTAAAAATCAGAAACTGGATAATATTAAATTCAATCTGCTGCGGGTAAAATATCAGGAGGTGTATAAAGAAGCTGTTATTGAGCTGGGTAATATTCTTTCTAGAGATAAAAAATATGAGGAGGCGGTTGACCTTTACAAAAATGCACTGCAGATTAATCCTTTAAATGTTGATTTTCACACAAATTTAATTGAAAATTATAAAAAACTTGGACGTCCTGATTTAGCCTTAATGAAAACAGAAGAAGCAATTTTATATTTGAAAAACACAAATTTGCCGATAAGTGAAAATCTGAATATAGGAATAAGTAATTTTTTCAAAAAAGATATTCAGGAGGATCCAGAAAAGATACTGGAAAGCAATAAAATTTGTAGGGGAGATATTTTTGAATGTGGCCCAATGACCTTTGCCAGTATTTATTCTCTCGAAAAGAGAAGAAACAAACGTGAAAAAAAAGATATGTTTCTTGTTCATATTAAAATTAATGGTACAAAATCTGTTAAAAAATTAGTACGTGCAGAAAAAATTTTGAGGCAGACAATCAATCAGACTTTAAGGAGTAATGATATAATGACACGCTGGAAATCCCGGTATTATTTACTTTTGCTGGTTGATATTGAAGTCGAAAAAATAGATAAAATTTTAGAGCGTATTCAAAATTTATATAATGAGCAGTTTCCACCTGCTGAAACAAGTATCAGTTACACCTACCAGAAAGTTTAAATTATTTAAAAGTTAATAATTCCTGTAAAAGCGCCTAATTGGGCGCTTTTTTGTAGTTTGCCTGGCATGAATATTTGCTACTCAGTGAAAGTCTGATGTGGGGGTTGATAGTGCCAACCACTAGCTGAAGACAAGGGTGTCCATCGCGAGGTGGAATCTGAAGGAAGTTGGAAGCAAAGCTTCGGTCTGAGGAATACGAATTGTATAGAAGGCATATTCCTGTGGGTGAGTTTGCTACACAAAACAAAGCCCTAAACTATTCAAGACAGGAAGTGTAAATACAACAGATAGATGAAGTGAAAGTAAATATTCTTAACCAGGGAAGGTCTGACAGTAAAT
>JBKHDA010000003.1:0-65323 GCA_046541575.1 Halanaerobium sp.
GAGTTAGAAACTGCAGCTTATTATTTATCAATGAAAGTCGTCGTGCAGGTTATGGCCAATTCTTTTTATTATTTATTTATTATACATTTCCGCATAATATCTTTCTAACATTTTCTTAGCGGAAAATCTTTCATAAGTAGTAGCAATACTTTCCATCATCATATCTTTCCAGCGATCTTTATTGCCGTAGAAAGTTGGGATAACTTCATTGAATAAAACTCTGTAGAGTGCGTAAAGATCATTTTCATCCTGACCTTCACCTACATAGCCGTCTCCAAACTGCCAGCCGTTAATTCCGTGCTCACAGCCTTCAACCCACCATCCGTCAAGAATACTTAAGTTTAGACCGCCATTCATAGCTGCCTTCATACCGGAAGTACCGCTTGCTTCAAGTGGTTTGCGGGGATTGTTTAACCAGATATCAACACCGCGTGTCATATAGCGAGCAATTTCCATGTTGTAATCTTCTAAGAAGACAACACTGTTAGGAAATTCTTTGGCCTTTTGGACTAAATTAGCTACAATTTGCTTACCGTTATCATCTGTTGGATGAGCTTTACCGGAAAACACAAACTGAATTTCACCAGACTTTAAATATGGATCTATAACATCAGCTTTTTCGAAGACTAAATTAGGCCGCTTATAAGCAGTTGCTCTTCTGGCAAAACCAATGATTAATTTATCTGGGTCAAGTTCTGCACCATTTCTTTCTTTGATGAAGTCAACTAATTCCTGTTTCATTGTTTTACGGGTGTTGTAAATAGCTTCTTTATCTCCCATGTTTTCAACAATTCTATCATCAACCCAGGTGCCTCTGTGAACACCATTAGTGATTGAGATAATAGGAGATTTACCGGCAACTTCCTTCCACATTTCACGAGAAGTCTGTCCGTGAAGTTTAGCAACACCATTTGAAATTCTTGAGAGGCGCAGGCCGGCAACTGTCATACTAAATGGACTGTCACCAATTTCTTTCATCTGTTTTTTAGTTAAACCGTTAAAAGCACTCATTTTTTTGAGGCTGTCTAAGCTGTGGGATTCGTTACCCTCTTTAACTGGAGTATGTGTTGTAAAGACAATGTCTTCTTTAACGTCATCCCAGGCTGTACGGAAATCCATACCGGTTTCCATTTTTTCTTTGATTAATTCTGTACCTGCTAAAGCTGCATGACCTTCATTGAAATGATAAATATCAATATTAAGGCCAAGTTTGCGAATTGCTCTTACTCCACCAACACCAAGTGCAATTTCCTGGGCAATTCTTCTTTCATTAAATCCATCATAAAGACCATCAGTAATTGTCTGATATTTTCTGTTTTCTGGCAGATTTGCATCCAGCAGATATAAGGTTGCATTATCAAACTTATCTAATTTCCAGATCTTTAATTTTACTTCCTGATCTCTAATTGTTACAGTCACAGTTTCACCAGTATCTTCAGCATGTTCATAAATTTCTTTATTTACAGGGTGCTGGTCTTCAGGTCTCCCGTTTTCATTGATTACCTGTTTTGAGTAACCTTTGCGCCATAAAAGTCCGATTCCTGTCACAGGATAAGAAAATTCTTTTGCACCTTTTAGAATATCTCCTGCTAAAATTCCAAGTCCACCTGAATAAATACGCATATTTTCATTTAATCCGTATTCCATACAGAAATAAGCTGTGTGCGGCTTATTGTTGTTCATTAACAAATCACTCCTTATTAAAATTCATCAAACGTCTGCATAATTTTACAGTAATATCAATTCCTATTTATTCATTATATCAAATTCTCAGCAAAAGTCTATTTTTTGAAAACTTTTTCTTTGAATTTCTCCAATAGTTTGTGTTCATTATCGCTATCCGGGAGGAAATAGTAGGCCGGGATTTCACTGTGGATTACCGGTATTTCAAAGCTTAATCCCTTTTCCATTGCTTTAAGATATCTTTTTGCAGTTTGTTCCCAGGTATATGTTGATTCTACTCTTTCTCTTGCTTTTATTTGATAATCCTTCCAGACTCCAGATTCACCAACTATTTTTCTGAGTCCCCGAGCTATATCAGCTGGATCTTCAGGATCAATTAAAATGCCGTATTCATCATCTGCCATTATTTCACTCTGACCACCATTTTTTGTAACTACAGCAGGTAATCCGGCTGCCATTGCTTCTACTGGTGCCAGTCCAAATGGTTCGTAAAATGAAGTTAAAGAAAAAACGGATTCTCTTTCCGCTAAATAACCATAACATTCAGCCAGTTCTTTTTGACTGCCTAAGGGAAACATTGAAACTTTACCCTTCAGATTATTCTTTTCAACTACTTCCATAATCTGATCAAGAATTTCTTTTTCTTCTCCGTCTGCTGAACTGTAATCCACAAATGGATTTTCAATTCCTCTTAAAGTAATAACAAGATTTGCTTTCTGCTGCAGTTCTGGATCACCAGCAAATGCCCTGACTAATGCCAGATGGTTTTTCTTCTGGTCAAGGCGGCTGGCACAGATGATTGCCGGTTTATCTACTCTATCGGCTTCTAGATCACGCTTAAGGTAATTCTCAATCATCTGAGCAGATGCTTCAGAATATTCTCCATCGAAAACATCTGTGTTAACTCCAGGAGGAATTACAGAAAATTTCTTATCATTTTCTACATCTACAGCTCCTTCGTAATAAGGGTGGGAATACTGCTCCATTCTCTCCTGAGAAGTACTAACAATAATTTGATTTGAAAATTTCATGGTTAATCTTTCTGCAATTATGCGGTTATGAAATTTAAAACGGTTAATTAGTTCTTCAAAATTTTCTTTAGAAAAATTTAATTTATCCATCTTCTGTGCACCAAGTGAGTGACCGGTAAAGGAAAACGGAGTCTCCATTTTTTCTTTGAGTAATACTCCTGCCAGTCCGCCATCACCATAATGGGTGGTAAAAAAGTCCGGGAAAGCACCTTCTTCATCATAAAATTCAGCTATAGCATCCACATATTCTTTTAGGTGCGGCCATAATTTTTCTTTTGCTAAAAATTTATTGCCTCCAAAGGGCAGTCGGATAATTCTTAAATTATCACAATCGGGGTAGCTGTCATAAAGCTCACTAAATTCAGGCCAGTCCGGATCATGAATCTGGCGGGTGATAATATCGACACTAATACCCATCTTGGCTAAAGCCTTACTTACTTCTTTAACATAAACCAGCTGTCCACCAAAATCGGGATGTTCTGTCCAGTAGCTGTCATTTTGATCAAAATTACCCTGTGGATTTAAAAATGCTACATGTTTAATTTCACTCATTAAAATTACCTCCTTCAATTGGTTGAATATCATAATAAGATATAATTTCACTTAAGGGTGGTACTGAAGATAGGGCTCCAACCCCCTGGATTTTAAATGCTGCTACAGCGTTGCCCAGTCTGGCAGCTTCTTTGACCGGAAGCCCTTTTAAAATGCCTGTTAAAAATCCTGACCAGAATGAATCACCTGCACCTGTAACATCAATTACCTTCTCTGAAAAAACAGGTATATGCAGCGGCGCGTTATTTCCATCAGATAAAAGCACTCCATCTTTTCCTAAAGTTAAAATCACTATTCCAGCCCCATCGCTGTGATATTTTTTTATATAATTTTCTGGATGATCCTGACCATAGAGGTGATAGGCATCATCTAAAGAAGGTTTGATAACATCTGCCTGAGCTAAAAGTTCTCTGATAATTTTGCTGCCCTTATTACCCTCAGGCCAGAGATTAGCTCTAAAACTTGGATCAAAAGCAAAAACTTTATTTTTTTCTACCGCATAATCTACGGCTTTAATTGCAGTTGCCCGGGCCGGATTTTGAGAAAGTATAAAACTCCCCATAAAAAATACTGAAGAATTATCAATTTTTTCGTAAATGCTGTCAGTAATTTCTAGATTAATATCTGCCCCTCTATAAGCAAGCCAGGAAGGAGTTTCCTTACTTTTATTAACAAATATAATTGGTGTACCTTCTTCCTGGTCATACTGCAGACAGTCTAGATTTACTCCTTCATTTTCTAAAATTTCTCTTAGATATTCTCCAAATTCATCTTGCCCAATTCGACTTATAAATGCTGTTTTGTTTTCGAGGCGCTGCATATTTACTAAAACATTGGCAGGAGAACCACCAAAATAACGGGTAAAATTAACACACTCCTTAAGTGGTGCTTCCTCCCTGGATATCATATCCAGCAAAACCTCTCCATAAGCAGTTATATCGAAGTCATTTTCTTCGAAATTAAAACTGTCATGAATTGTTAACAATCGCCTCACCTCACATTTTTAATTTAAGTTCTCTTAAAACAATATTTCTACATAAATTATAAATAACCTGTTTTTTTAAACAATTAATCTCAAGCAGCAGGAATAGCAATAAAGATAAAGAATAATAAGTAATACAGACAATAATTATAAAGACAGGTCTTTTTTACAAATATAATGCTGCCTGAGTTTAAATTGCATTAATAGTGGAGATGATTTTATGTTCAATAAAAATATACAGACTAAACCGGCTAAATTATATTATTCTGGTGATGATTTGGGATTGACTTTTTCTGAAAAAAAAATATTTTACAAAATCTGGTCACCTCCTGCCCAGTCAGCTTTTGTTGAGATTTATGCTGATGACCAGGGTAATAAGAAGCTGGATGAGCTGGAGCTAGAAGCTTCAGTTAGTGATACCTGGGAAGTAAAGATCCCTCAGAAATACTATGGTAAATATTATTTACTGAAAATTGTGCTGCCTCGAAGAGAATACAAATTTGTAGACCCCTGGACAAAAGCAGTGGGCACAAATAGTAAGTATGGACTGATTGTAGATCCTGCTCGTGTTTATCCTCCTACCTGGACCCATGATCAGAAGGTTGAGCTTGAGGATCCAGTAAATGCAGTAATTTATGAGCTGCATGTTAAAGATTTTTCTGCTTCTCCTGAAAGTGGGATTAGACACCAGGGAAAATATTCAGCTTTTACTGAAAGGCACAGTGTAAACCGGGAAGGAATGCTGACCGGAATTGCCCATCTTAAGGAAATGGGTGTTACCCATGTGCATCTGCTGCCGGTCTATGATTTTGCTTCAGTAGATGATACTGATCCAGATGATTATAATTGGGGTTATGATCCTCTATATTATATGGTTCCAGAAGGTTCTTATGCCTCTGATCCATCTAATGAAAGCAGAATTTATGAATTTAAAAAGATGGTTAAAACCCTTCATTCTTATGGAATTGGGGTGATCATGGATGTAGTTTACAATCATACCTATCACACTCAGAACTCCCCTTTCCAAAAGATTTTTCCAAATTACTTTTACAGGTTTACAGAAGACGGAAAATTTGCCAATGCTTCTGGCTGTGGAAATGAAATTGCAACAGAGCGGGAAATGATGCGCAAGTATATTGTTGATTCCCTTCTTTACTGGAGTCGGGAATATCATATTGATGGTTTTCGGTTTGATTTAATGTCGGCCATTGATCGCGAAACTATGCTTTTGGCAGAACACAAACTGCGCAAAGAAAACCCCTCGGTTTTAGTCTATGGTGAACCCTGGACTGCTTTAGAACCTCAGCTTGAGAGGTATCAGCAGATCCGGAAGGGTGATCAGCGGGGAACATGTATTTCAGTTTTTAATGATAATTTTCGTAATGCACTTAAAGGTGATAGTGATGGAGTGGAAAAAGGTTTTATTCAGGGTAAGATTGGATTGGAAAGAGAAATTGACGAAGGTGTTATTGGAGCAATTGGATTAGAAGAAAGACGTCTGTATGGTTTTACTCTGCATCCTGGGGAAAGTATTAATTATCTGGAGTCTCACGATAATTTAACTCTCTGGGATAAACTTGCCAGATCCTGTCCTGGAGCTAATGAAAAACAGCGTAAAAAGATGCATAAACTGGGACAGGTAATTTTGTTTACTTCTCAGGGAGTACCTTTTATTCCTGCTGGGACTGAGTTTTTGCGAACTAAATTTGGAGATAAAAACAGTTTCAAATCCGGGATTGAGGTTAATGAATTAAAATGGGAGAGAAAAACCACCTACAGAGATCATTTTAGTTATGTCAAAGGACTGATCAATCTGCGCAGCCATCATCCGGCTTTTAGGATGCGCAAAAGGTCAGCAATTAAGGAAAACTTACATTTTATCAGTTCTCCTTTTGGAACTGTAGGTTACGGAATTTTCAATAATGCAAATGAAGATGCCTGGAGTACAATTTTAGTTCTTTTAAATCCAGCTAAAGAGTGGAAGCAGTTTTTCCTACCTGAAAATCGAACCTGGGCAATAGTGGTTGATGATAAAGAAGCAGGAACTGAGCCAATACGCTTTTTTCATTCTAATGAAGTTATGGTCCCTCCAATTACAGGTATGGTAATTTATGCAGCAGAAATGGTTACAGGCTATTAAAAGCTTGTAGCTTTTCTGTTCTTATGATAAAATAAGTAACAAGTATCTTAAGGAAGATAATATTTCTAATTTAGAATTGTGCCAATCTTCACTTTTTATTAAAAATTTAGCACAAAGAAGGGAGTAGTAGAGTATAATATGATCAAAGATAATAATTTGAAAAATGTTGAGCTGCCGGAAGAAGTTGAGGAATTACTGAAGGCCTGCCCTAAATATACAGTTGCTCATAATGAGCAGCAGCTGGTTGAGTTATCAGTTAGAGATGCCAAAAATGGCTGTCAGGAAGTGAAGTATGAGATACCTGATCAGGGTGAGGTTGTAGAGACTGTGGTCTGTAAGGTGCGCAACGGTATTTCTGCCAATTATCCTGATCCTTATATGAGACGCCGGGATCCTAACTGTATGCTGATTGCTGATGAGAAGCCGACAGATAAAGAAAGATATGAAAATAGGTTTGGAGAAAGATTTGAAGAAAATATGAGGCAGGAGACCTTTGAGTGGTTGAAGACTCAGGAACTGGCTTTATTCTTTTTTGAAACAGGACCAAGAGGATTAGGGGTTAAAGCAATGGCCCTTGTACCTGCAAATGCAGCCTTTTTTGCTTTTGGACTTTCCCTGCTGCAGGGAATAGTTGATACCCGCAAGCGGGAGGAGATATTTAAACCGACTTCTCATATTTATGTAGCTCCACCATTCCGCCACACACACTTTGATGGTAAACAGGTGGTAGTTCACCGCAGGATGGACAATAAATATGAGATGTTTGCTTACAATCTATACCCTGGACCAAGTGCCAAAAAAGGAGTTTACGGGATGCTGATCAATCAGGGAGAAAAAGAAGAGTGGGTAACCCTCCACTGTTCAGCTGTTCAGGTAGTAACTCCCTATGGAAATACAGTTAATATTTCTCATGAAGGAGCCAGTGGTGGTGGAAAGAGTGAGATGTTAGAGGATATGCACCGCGAAAGAAGTGGGCGTCTGCTCTTTGGTAAAAATATAATAACAGATGAAAAATTCCATATAAGTCTTCCCCAGGGCTGTGGTTTGAGGCCGATGACTGATGATATGGCAATCTGTCATAATTCGCTGCAGAAGGAAAATGGAAAATTAACATTAATGGATGCTGAAAATGCATGGTTTGTGCGGGTGGATCATATTGATAAATATGGTAAAGAACCCACCCTGGAGGCTATTACAGCAGATCCTGATAAACCATTACTTTTTTTAAATATTAATGCAGCACCAAATAGTACTGCTTTAATCTGGGAACATATAGAAGATGAGCCGGGAAAACCCTGTCCCAATCCCAGAGTAACAATTCCGAGAGATATTATACCTGATGTTTTAAAAGAACCATTATCTATTGATGTCCGCAGTTTTGGAGTTAGAGTTCCACCTTCTACCAAAGAAAACCCGACTTATGGTATTCTGGGACTTTTCCATGTGCTTCCTCCTGCCTTAGCCTGGTTGTGGAGGCTGGTTGCTCCCCGCGGTCACGGTAATCCAAGTATTATTACAGGAGAAGGAATGAGTTCAGAAGGGGTTGGATCTTACTGGCCTTTTGCTACCGGTAAAAAAGTAGATCAGGCTAATTTGCTCTTAGAACAGATTATGGAAACACCTAAGGTTAAATATATTCTAATTCCAAATCAGCATATAGGTGCCTGGAATGTTGGCTTTATGCCTGAGTGGATAACCAGAGAATATTTAGCCCGCCGTGGTGGAGCCTGGTTTACAGAAGATCAGTTAAGACCTGCTAGAATGCCGCTTTTAGGATATTCACTGCAGGAGCTGCTGGTAGAGGGTCAGCATATAGAAAAAGAATTCTTACAGGTTCATCGTCAGCCAGAAGTCGGCGAAAAAGCCTATGATATTGGAGGTAAAATACTTTCAGATTTCTTCAAAAAATGTATTAAAGACTATCTGGAACCCGGACTTGATCCAATCGGTAAAAAAATTATTGAGACTGCTCTTAATGATGGTGGAGTTGAAGATTACTGTGATTTAATAGAGGGAGAGCCAATAATTAGACAGATCTAAAAGTTGACCAAATAAAATAGCATTTTAATATGAAAATTAAAGAAGAGTTAACAGCTCTTCTTTTTTTGGAAAATATGTTAAGCGCTTGACATATTAATTTTTAGATAATAAAATAAGGGTATAATTTAAGTTAAGATAATAAAATCAATTAAAGAAGAATAGTGGAGGGATAAAATTGTCAGTAGAAAATGAAGTGATGTTGATTACATATGCAGATAGTATGGGTAATAATTTAAAAGATTTAAAAGAAGTTCTGGACAGACATTTTAAAGATGCAGTTGGTGGGGTTCATATTCTGCCCTTTTTTCCATCTTCTGCAGATAGGGGTTTTGCGCCACTTACTTACAGAGAGGTTGACCCTGAATTTGGAGACTGGGCTGATGTTGAAGCATTAAGAGAAAACTATTATTTAATGTTTGATTTTATGGTAAATCATATTTCAAAACAATCCGATTATTTCAAGGATTTTAAGCAGTACAAAGATGATTCAAAGTACTCCGATTTTTTTATTCGTTATAAAGATTTCTGGGAAAATGGTGAACCAACTGAAAAAGAGGTTGACTTAATCTATAAGCGCAAACCGCGTGCTCCCTATATTGATGTTGAATTTGAAGATGGGACAGAAGAAAAAATATGGTGTACCTTTGCCGAGGAACAGCTTGATTTGAATATGAAATCTAAAGTAGTTAAAAATTTTATCAAAGAGAGTCTGGAATTTCTGGCAGATAAAGGTGCTTCAATCATCAGACTTGATGCTTTTGCCTATGCGATTAAAAAGGCGGGTACAAGTTGTTTTTTTATTGAGCCTGAAATTTGGGAACTTTTAGATTACTGTAAGGATATTTTAGCAGAAAAAGAGGTAGAAATACTGCCTGAAATCCATGAACACCATTCGATTCAGCTAAAAATTGCTGATAAAGGGCATCCTGTTTACGATTTTTCTCTGCCCATGCTTTTACTGCATTCTATTTACAGCTCAACTTCAAAAAGACTTAGAGACTGGTTGAAAAAAGCACCTGCAGATCAATATACAACTTTAGATACACATGATGGGATAGGTGTTGTTGATGTTAAAGATTTAATGACTGATCGGGAAATTGAAGAAACAAGAGAGATGCTTTATAAGCAGGGTTCTAATGTCAAAAAAGTTTACAGCAGTGAGGCTTATGATAATCTTGATATTTATCAGATTAACTGCAGTTATTATTCAGCCTTAGGAAATGATGATGACTCTTATCTGCTGGCAAGAGCAGTCCAATTTTTTGCTCCCGGAATTCCCCAGGTTTATTATGTAGGGATGCTGGCCGGGAAAAATGATATTGAGTTACTGGAAAAAACAAAAGTTGGGCGAAATATTAACCGCCACTATTATTCAAAAGCTGAGATAGAAGAAGAAGTAAAAAGACCAGTTGTGCAGAAGCTGATTAAATTAATGGAGTTTTACAATTCCTATTCTGCTTTTGATGGTAATTATATTATCCATGATTCAAAAAGAGAAGAAGCATTAAAAATCAGCTGGGAAAATGGAGATGCCAGAGCAGTTTTAAAGGCTGATTTTGCTGATTACAGTTTTAAAATAAGTTACTATGATCTGGAAACTGAAGAGATGAAAACTTTAAATCTCTAAACTGCAATAATAATTGAACTATTAAGCAGTATAAAATTTTGAGTCCCTTAATTAAAAGTATTGAGGCCACTATTAATTTAAGGGGCTTTAATCCAGGAGGTTAGACAAATATGACCACCCAAAAAGATGTAGCCGAAAAAGCTGGAGTTACGGTGACAACGGTTTCTAGAGTAATTAATAATCGGGGTTATATAGCAGAAGAGACCAGAAAAAAAGTCTATCAGGTAATGGATGAGTTAAATTACCGCCCTAATGCCTTAGCCAGGTCACTTTCCAAAAAGAAATCCAATATTTTAGGTGTAATTTTGCCGGCAGTTAAACATCCCTTTTTTAGCAGTCTTTTATCCTATATTGAAGAATTTGCCTATCAGAATGATTATAAGATTATGGTCTGTAATTCTCAGATGGAAGCAGAAAAAGAAAAAGATTATATTAATATGCTGCGGGCCCAGCAGGTAGATGCAATTTTTCTGGCCAGTCATACCCTGGATATTGCTGCAGAAATGAAGGTGGATCTTCCTGTATTAACCTTTGATCGTAAGATAGATGGACTTCCCTATATCTGTGCTGATAATTATCAGGGAGGGAAACTGGCAGCTGAACATTTAATTGATCAGGGATGCCAGAATTTAGCATATATCGGCGGTAGTTTAGAGCTGGATCTTCTTTCTAATCAGAGATACACTGCTTTTGCAAATAGAACTGCAGCTGCTGGTCTAGATGTGAAAAATTATCAGTGCCAGCTTAACAGTTTTGACCGCAGAGAATATCAAAAGCTTGCAGCAGGCATTTTTGCCGGGGAAGATAAAATTGATGGTATATTTGCCAGCAGTGATTTAATTGCAGCAGCCGTGATTAAAGAAGCAGTTAAAAATAATATTAAAGTACCAGAAGATTTAAAAGTTATTGGTTATGATGATATTGAGCTTTCCAGTCTTTACTCTCCAGAAATTACCACAATTAAACAGCCGGCAGCAGAAATAGCTAAAAAAACTGTAGAACTGCTGTTAAATGCAGTGGACGGTAAGCAAATTGAAATGAAAACTATTTTAGAGGTGAAATTAATTAAAAGAGAATCAGCATAAACCTCCAGACTAAATGAGTGATTTAGTTGAGAGTTTTCTGGAGTATTTTGATAAATTCAGAAAAATATAAAGTATACATGGATAATTATTTCAATATTAAATATTTGTGATATAATCTTTTTTATAATTATTAATCGATTATCACTAACTATATTATAAGGAGGATTTTTATGCTGGAATGGTTTTTATCTGTGAATAGTGCTGTGAATTCAATTGTCTGGGGACCACCATTTTTATTTCTACTGGTTGGAACAGGGCTTTATTTAACTATTAGACTTGATTTTTTACAATTTAAACATTTTAAATTGTCCTGGGACAAAAGTTTTGGCCGCTATATAAGTAGGGATGTTGAGAGTGAAGATGGAGTATTATCTTCTTTTCAGGCTATTAGTTCTGCAATGGCAGCTACTCTGGGAGTTGGGAATATTGCGGGAGTTAGTACTGCATTATCACTGGGTGGTCCGGGAGCAGTTTTTTGGATGTGGATTTCTGCTCTGGTAGGAATGGCAACCAAATTTGCTGAAGCTCAGCTTGGTGTTAAGTTTAGAGAAAAAACTGGAGATGATGAGTTAAGCGGGGGAGTAATGTACTATATAGAAAATGGAATGGGAGGCCGCTGGAAATGGCTGGCTTCTTTATATGCCTTTTTTGCGGGAGTGGCAGCTTTTGGTATAGGTAATATGGTTCAGTCTAATACCCTTGCTCATGCTGCTCAGGACGGTTTTGCTGTACCGACCTGGATTACCGGATTAATGGTTTCCTTTTTAGTTGGATTGGTTGTTTTAGGAGGAATTAAAAGAATTGGTAAGGTAGCAGAAAAATTAGTTCCTTTAATGGCAGCCTTTTATTTTATTGGAGGCTCAGTTATAATTTTTGCTAATATTTCAGCAGTCCCTGCAGTTTTGGCAAATATTTTCAGTAGTGCTTTTAATCCTGCCGCAGCCTTTGGTGGTTTTGCCGGAGCTTCTGTTCGGATGGCAGTGCGTTTTGGTATAGCTCGAGGAGTTTTTTCTAATGAAGCTGGTCTGGGAGCGGCTTCCATGGTTCATGCTCAGGCAAAAAATAAGCCGACCCGTCAGGGAATGTGGGGTATTTGGGAAGTGTTTATTGACACTATTTTAGTTGGAACAATTACCGCCTTAGTTGTTTTATTAACCGGAGCTTTGGGAACTGGAGAAACAGGAGCAGTTCTGGCTGCTGAAGGTTTTACCCGAGGGTTACCCGGTTCGGGTGGTTATATTATTAATATCAGTATCATTATTTTTGCCTATACTACAATGCTTACCTGGAGTTTTTATGGAGAAGAGAGTTGGAAGTATTTATTTGGTAAAAAAATAGTAAAACCCTATAGGCTGGTTTTTGTGATTTTACTTTTTGTTGGAGCAGTAGGAGCATTAGAGCCAATCTGGCTTTTAGCTGATACTTTAAATGGTTTGATGGCAGCTCCAAACTTAATTGCTTTAGTTGTACTGTCTGGAGTAATTGTCAAAGAAAAAGACGATTACCTGCTGGAGTTAGAAAATGATAAAGCTGCCTGATTATAATCTGATGCAGGATTCAAAAAATATTAGATAACTATTTATAAATAAAGCAGGGCAGCCTATTTATTAAGGCTGCTCTGCTTTTAATTTAAAATGTTAATATCTGATTTAAACTATAGTATTTTTAGCAATGATCATTGGTAAATTAGTATCACCTTTAAGTGATTTACCAGCAGTTATCTGAACTCCCTTATCTAAAATCACATTTTCTAGATGAGCATTTTTTCCAATCTCTGATTTCTGCATAATAACAGAATTTTTAATTACTGCTCCTGGCTGGATCTTAACTCCTCTAAATAGAACACTGTTTCTGACCTCACCTTTAATTGAGCATCCGTTTGCAGCCAGAACATTGCGGGCATTTACTCCATTTTTGTAGGCTGTTGGTGCTTCATCCTTGGGTTTGGTATAAATTGGGCCGTTTTTTAGGAAGATGTCCTGCCAGACGTTTGGTTTTAATAGCTCTAGATTGCTTTTATAATATCCATTAATCGAATTAATTACAGCAGCATAGGAGCGGAAAGGATAACCATAAACTTTTAAATTGTCAAGATTACCGATAATTGCATTTTTGACAAAATCCCATTCTCCCTTAGAAATACATTCATCAATAATATCTAAAAGGAGTTCCTTTTTCATTATATAACGCTGCAGAGAAATCTTTTTATAAAAATTTTTCTTGGGATCTACCTTCATATCAATAATGCGGTCATTATCATCAGTGTTGATTACTGTATAAGTTGTATCACGGCGGAAAACATCCAATTCGCGATAAATAATTGTAATATCATTATCGTTTTCAACATGGTATTTAAAGGCATCCCGGTAGTCAATATTAGCAACTACACTTGGGCTGCCGATAATAACATATTCCTGGCTGCTGCGTTTAATATAATCGATATTGCTGGCAAAGTTCTGCAGATCTCCTTTATAAGCTCTGTTTGCCTGATAAATGTGAGCTGGAGGTAAAATAAATAAGCCGTTTCGTTTGCGATCTAAATCCCAGGCTTTACCAAAGCCGATGTGATCCATTAAAGATCGGTATTTAGTCTGCAGCAGCAGTCCCACATTAGTTATTCCAGAGTTAACCATATTGGATAAAGGAAAGTCAATTAATCTATAGCGCGATCCAAAAGGAACTGAAGCTAAAGAACGGTGGCCTGTTAGTTTATCCAGGAATGATTCATCCAGAGCGTTATTAATTATAGCCATTACATTGTTCATATTGGCGCCGCCTTTTTTATAAATAGGTGTCATCATCACTTTAACCCACCACCATTCCTGCTTTTATATTTGAGGTTTCTGGAATAACCTCATCATCACCAATGACAGTGATTTGTAATTCATCATCTTTGTTTTGTTTATCTTTTTCAATCCCTATTTTAGAATCTTTTTCAACAATTACATTTCTGCCAATAATAGAGTTTTTGATTTTTGCACCTCTGCCGATTCTCGTATTTGGGAGAATAACTGAATCTTCAACAACAGCATCCTGTGCTATCTTAACTCCAAAGAAGAGAACTGAATTTTTAACCTTTCCCATGATCTGTGTTCCCTTGTTGATCATAGTATTATCCACCACAGCATCTTCTGATAGATATTGTGGAGGTCGGTTGGGATTAACACTGTATATAATCCAGTTTCTATCCTGCAGATCCAGAGCCGGTTTTTCTCCTAAAAGATCCATATGTGCCTGCCAGTAACTTTTTATGGTTCCTACATCTTTCCAGTAATCTCTAAAAGTATAAGCATAAAAATTCAGCTCATCTTCCATCATTTTAGGAATAATATGGTGGCCAAAATCACCGGCTGAATCATCGTTTTCTTCGGCCTCAGCAATTAAATATTTCCTTAGATACTCCCAGTTGAAAATATAAATTCCCATTGAAGCAAGATTGTTCTTAGCATTTTCTGGTTTTTCCTGAAACTCAATGATTTTTTGATCCTGATTGGTATTCATAATACCAAAACGGTGAGTTTCTTCCCAGGGTACTTCCAGCACCCCGATTGTTATATCAGCATTTTTTTCTTTATGATAATTCAGCATTTCAGCATAATCCATTTTATAAATATGATCACCGGATAAAACAAGAACATATTCGGGATCATGAAGATCTATAAACTCTATATTTTGGTAAATAGCATCAGCGGTTCCTTTATACCAGGATCCCCCACCTTCTTTGACATAGGGAGGAAGTACAGTTACACCTCCATCATTGCGGTCAAGATCCCAGGAACTGCCACTGCCAATATAGCTGTTTAAAACCAGAGGTTTATACTGGGTTAAAACTCCAACAGTATTGATTCCAGAATTTGAACAGTTGCTTAAAGGAAAATCAATTAATCTATATTCGGCACCAAAAGGAACAGCTGGTTTAGCTATATTTTTAGTTAAAACCCCCAACCTGGTTCCCTTTCCACCGGCAAGCAGCATAGCTACCATTTCTTCTTGCGGCATTTTCATTACCTCCTTTGAAAAACGAAGCCAAACTAGTTAAGGTTATTTTTGCTTTTTAGATTTAGTCTTTTTAGAAATTTTTTCTTTGTTGCTTTTTTCCTTATATTTCAAGTAGATACCGGCCAGTGGAGGAAGATTAATGTTTATTGAGTAATCAAAACCGTGATAAGGTTTTTCTTCAGCCTTGACCCTGGCTGCAGTTTCATAATCTGAACCACCAAATACATTTTGATCACTGTTTAAAAGCAGCTCGTATTCTCCTGGACCTGGTACACCAATCCGATAATCATCTCTGGGTACTGGTGTAAAGTTTAAAATAATAACCAGCTGCTGAGCTGCATTTTCGGAGCTCCTGATAAAGCTAATTACACTCTGCTCATAGTCATCTGCCTCAATCCAGCGGAAGCCCTCATGTTCATGGTCCAATTCCCAGAGCGCCTTTTCCTTAAGATATACCTGATTTAATTCCTGCATAAAATCTTGAGTCTGCTGATGATTTTCATAATCTAGTAAAAGCCAGTCTAATTCCTGCTTAAAATTCCATTCAATAAACTGTCCAAATTCCCCGCCCATAAACAACAGTTTTTTACCCGGATGGGCATACATATAGCTGAAAAGAAGTCTTAAGTTAGCAAATTTTCGCCAGTAGTCTCCTGGCATTTTATCAAGCAGCGACTTTTTGCCGTGTACAACCTCATCGTGTGACATAGGTAGTACATAATTTTCACTCTGGCTGTACATACTGGAAAAGGTTAATTTGTTATGATCCCATTTTCTGTGAACTGGATCATTTTCCATATAGTCAAGGGTATCGTTCATCCAGCCCATATTCCATTTAAAGTTAAAACCAAGACCACCATCATGAACAGGAGCTGTAACTAAAGGCCAGGCACTTGATTCTTCTGCAATCATTAAAACTCCCGGATAACGCTCAAACATTTCACTATTTAATTCTTTAATAAATTCAATTGCTTCTAAGTTTTCAAAGCCTCCATATTCATTGGCAGCCCACTGTCCGTTTTCCTTTTCGTAATTTAAATAAAGCATGTTGCTGACTGCATCAACTCTTAAGCCATCAATATGAAATTTTTCCATCCAGTAATTAGCACTGGAAATCAAAAAGCTCCATACTTCATTTTGAGCAAAATCAAAGTTTAAAGTATCCCACTGAATATTTTCTGCTCTTCTGGGATCAGAACTTTCGTAAAGATGAGAGCCGTCAAATAATCTTAAAGCATGATCATCCTTACAGAAATGGCTTGGAACCCAGTCCATGATAACTCCAATATCATTCTGGTGCAGTTGATCTACAAAATACATAAAATCTTCAGGGGTACCATAACGGGAGGTTAAAGCAAAATAACCTGTTGTCTGATAACCCCAGGAACCTGGAAATGGATATTCAGTTAAAGGCATTAACTCTACATGTGTAAAGCCCATTTCATTAATATAGGGTACCAGTTCATCTGCGATTTCTCTGTAGTTCATTAATTCTCCATCATTTTGTTTCCAGGAACCAAGGTGCATTTCATAAATACTTAAGGGCTCTCTAAGATGATTGGACTTTTTTCTTTTTTTTAGCCATTTTTTATCATTCCAGCTGTATTCTTCAGCTTCATAAATTTGTGAAGCTGTCTTGGGAGACGGTTCCTGTCTGCGAGCATAAGGATCTGCTTTGACCCTGACAACTCCTCTATAGCCCCTAATCCAGTATTTATAATACATTTTATTGTCTGCTTCTTCGACAAAAGTGGTCCAGATTCCGGAGTCCTTAATCTTATGCATTGGATTCTGTTTTTTATCCCAATCATTAAAATCACCAATTACACTAATTTCTTCGGCGTTTGGTGCCCAGAGTGTAAAACGTACTCCTTTTTTTCCATCTTCTTTTGTGATATGTGCTCCTAAAAAATCATAACTTTCATAATGTCTGCCCTGATGAAAAAGATATCTGTCATAATCACCAGGAAAATTATTTTTTGGCATTAAACTCCCCCCTCAAAATCTTGCTAAAATTTATTTTAAATGGACATAATTCTTCTGCTATATTTTATTTATTCTCTATTTATTATAAATTTCCTTTAATTAATCAGCCTCTTATTTGCCAAATTATTACTTTTTTATTTAAAATCGATTTAGTTGACATTAGACTTTACTTTTATTAAACTAATGATACAGGGTGAAATTTAGTTGAATTTGTAAATTAGTAGTCAGTAGATAGAATTGAGTTGTACAAATACAGGAGGTGGCTCCATGGAAAATGGAAAAAAGAAAATTTTGTTTGTAGCTTCAGAGGCGGACCCATTTATAAAAACTGGTGGATTGGCTGATGTTGCTGGTTCTTTACCACAGGCGTTAAGAGAGGAAGGTCACGATGTTCGGCTGGTGATTCCACAGTACAGACAGATTCCACAAAAATATACGGCTAGAATGGAATCAGTCTGTCATTTTAGAACAAAGCTGGCCTGGAGGGATACATATTTAGGCGTCAATAGACTGGAGGAAGACGGAGTTCCAGTTTATTTTATAGATAACAAATATTATTTTGATCGTGATTCAATTTATGAAAATGAAGATAAACATGAACAGTTTGCATTTTTCTCACAGGCTGTTTTAGATATGCTGCCGGTAATTGGCTTTAAGCCGGATATTATTCATGCAAATGACTGGCAGACAGGTCCACTACCTCTGCTTTTTGCAGATCGCTATCGTCAGCAGAGTTATTATCAGGATATTAAAACAGTATTTACAATTCATAATCTTCGCTATCAGGGACAGTTTGCAGGGCATTCATCCGGAGATGTTTTAGGTGTGGCCCCACATCACTGGGAAAGTGGAAATATCAGGCATAACGGGCTGCTTAATTATATGAAATCAGGAATTATGTATGCTGATCATATAACAACAGTCAGTGAAAGCTATGCTAATGAAATTCAGACTTCATACTTTGGTGAGGGTCTGGATTATGCTTTAAGAATGCGCGGTGATGATTTAAGTGGTATTTTAAACGGAATCAGCTATGATAAATTTGACCCTGAGACAAATGAAAATCTGGCTGTTCGTTTTTCAAAAGGAGAAATTGATAAAAAATTAGCCAATAAAGTTCATATTCAGCAGAAACTGGGTCTGGAAGTTAATGGAGATAAGCCTTTAATTGGCTTTATTTCGAGGTTGGTTGAGCAGAAAGGTTTAGATCTGGTTAAGGCTGTATTTGATGAAATAATGGCAACTGGAGCTCAGTTTTTAATTCTGGGTACAGGTCAGAGAGAATACGAAGAATTCTTTAAAGCAAAACAGCATGAATATCCGGATAATCTTTCAGTTAATATTAAATATGATGCTCAGCTGGCAGATCAGATTTATGCAGGAAGTGACATGTTTTTGATGCCTTCCCGTTTTGAACCCTGTGGTTTAAGTCAGCTAATTAGTTTTCGCTATGGAACTATTCCGGTTGTTAGAGAAACCGGGGGCTTAAATGATACTGTTGTACCTTACAATGAAGAAACTGGTGAAGGTACAGGCTTTGGCTTCAGCAACTATAATGCACATGATATGCTGCATACTATAGAAAGAGCAGTTTCCTTTTATGATCAGAAGGGTATCTGGAATAAGCTTGTTAATAGAGTCATGAATCTTGATTACAGCTGGCTTAATTCAGCTAAAAAATATACAGAGCTCTATAATAAATTAACCGGTGATCAGAGGCAGGAGCTGCTGCAGAAAGGCGATGATTCAGTAGTCAACATTAAAGTTTATACACCTCAAAATGATGGGAGTTCTGCTTCAGAAAAGGTTGAAAAGCAGGATGAAAAAGCTGAGAAAAAAGAAGCTAACTTAGTAAACATAAATAATGCTTCAGCTGCAGAATTTTCAGATCTTCCCGGTATAGGTAATGCCTATGCAGAAAGAATAGTAGCTTATCGAGATAAAAATGGTGAATTCAAGAAAAAGTCAGAGCTGACAAAGGTTAAAGGGATTGGTAAAAAGAAATATCAAAAAATATCTCATTTGTTAACTATCTAATTAATTATCAAATAGAATAGAAGAATAGGCCGTCTTAAATGGCGGTCTTTTTCTCGTTAAAATTTGATAAAAGTATCACAATACAATAGAAAACAATATTTTGTTTGCTTATAGCTTTTATATTAAATATAATAGAGGTACAGAAAACTTAAATAATAAATTTAAAAAACGTATTAATAATAGCTGGAGGTTAAATAATGAAAATAGGAGTTGTTTCTATTGTATCAGAGATTCAAGCTGAAGAAAGAATTGATAAAACTTTAGAAGATAAGTATCAGGTTTTAGAAGAAAATTTTGAACTGGAAGAAATTGAGGCTGATGAGATTCCATATACTGATTTTAGTAATTATGATCTAACAATTAATTTTATCAAATCAGGTGGCTCGGAAAGTATTTTTGCAGAGAATGTTCAGTATCTGCCGCAGCCTGTATATCTTCTGGCAACGGATCTTCATAATTCCCTACCTGCTGCTTTAGAAATTTTAAGTTTTTTAAATGCAGAAGGTTTAAGTGGAAAAATATTGCATGGAGAAATAGAAGAACTGGCGGCCGAAATAAGAGAACTGGCAGCTTATAAGAAGGTTAGAGACAGTATTGCTGCAGCAAGGCTTGGAGTTATCGGTAAACCTTCTGACTGGTTAATCGGCAGTCAGGTTGATTATGAGCATGCATCACACCACTGGGGAACTGAATTTGTGGATATTGAACTGGATGAGATCTATCGGGCTTTGGAGAAAGTTGATTCGGCTAAAGCGAAAAGAATTGCTGCTGATTTTTTAGAAAATGCAGCAGCAATTGTAGAAAGTAATAAAGCCGATCTGGTTGAGGCTTCTAAAATTTATCTGGCATTAAAAGAGGTAATTACTGATAAAGATTTAGATGCGCTGACAATCCGCTGTTTTGATATTGTAATGGAGCTTAATACTACCGGCTGTCTGGCGCTGGCACTGCTCAATAATGAAGGCCTGGTTTCAGGTTGTGAGGGAGATATTCCTGCAGCCTTTACCATGTTTTTAGCCCATCAGCTGACGGGTGAGATGCCTTTTATGGCAAATCCGGCAGCTATTGATAAAAACAAAGATGAGATTTTATTTGCGCACTGCACTGTAGCTACAGATATCAGCAGTGATTATATCATCCGGTCTCATTTTGAAACAGGTATTGGTGTTGGTATTCAGGGAATTTTAGAAAAAGGACCGGTTACAGTATTTAAAATAGGTGGTGCCGGTCTGGAGCAGTATTTTGTAGCTGAGGGTGAAATTATAGAAAATATGGATTCTCCCAATGCCTGCAGAACTCAGCTTAAAATATCTTTACCCCAGAGTTCAGATTATTTCTTAAATGATGCTATTGGTAATCATCATCTGATTATACCGGGGTATCATGCAGATAAAATCAATGAATTTCTGGGTATGGAATAAAATCAAATTTACAGGAGGAATATAATGTCAAAATTATTAGAAGTTAAAGATCTTCATCTTAAAATTGAAGATGCTGAGATTTTAAAGGGAATGGAATTTTCTCTAGAAAAAGGAGAAGTGTTTGCTTTAATTGGGCCTAATGGCTGTGGAAAGTCAACCTTAGCCTATACTTTGATGGGAATTAATAATTATCATCCCCAGCAGGGAGAAATGATTTTTAAAGGTGAAAAGATCAATGATCTGGCAATTAATGAGAGAGCCAAAAAAGGAATTACCCTGGCCTGGCAGGAGCCGGCCCGCTATCAGGGGGTAACTGTTAGAGAATTTCTATCACTGGGACTTAAGCATAAAAATGAAGAAGTTACTGAAGAAAAACTAAGAGATGCTTTAAATAAGGTTGCAATAAATCCAGTTAAGTATTTGGACCGTTTTGTGGATAAAAGATTGAGCGGTGGAGAAAGAAAAAGAATTGAGCTTGCTTCCTTAATCTTAATGCATCCGGAACTTATTATTTTAGATGAACCTGATTCCGGGGTGGATGTTGTTGCGCTCAATAATATTGCTGATATGATCAACTATTTTAAAGACTCAGGCAGCGGAATTTTATTAATTACTCACTCGGAAGAAATGCTGGAATATGTTGATAAAGCTGCCCTAATCTGTGAAGGAGAGATTATCCGTCATGGTAACCCAGAAGATATTAGTGAATATTTTAAATCTTTCTGTGGACCATGTGTTAAGGAAGAAGAATGTGAAACGGAGGTGGCCAGTTAATGAATGATTATAAAATGATGGTCGATGCCTATAAAGATGCCGGTGGAGATGATATTTTTTCTGACAGTGAAGTAGCACATGTTGTGCTCGAAAGAGATAAAATACTGGGGATGCATGCTGTTGAAGGGCTGGAAGTTGAAGCTGATAAAGTTGAAGCCAATAAAGTAAAGGTGAAAGTTACTGTTAGAGAAGGTTATAAGATTAAAAACCCGGTCCATATGTGTTTTGGAGTTTTACCAAAGGAAGGTAAACAGATCATAGATATGAATGTTGATATCCAGAAAGATGCCCATTTAGAAGTCAGAGCTGACTGTGTTTTTCCAAATGCGGTTAAGGTCCAGCATATTATGGATGCAGTAATCAACATTGGAGAAGGAGGCAGTTATATTTATAAGGAACACCACTTCCACGGGGACAATGGTGGGGTTGAAGTATTTGCCAAATCAGATATTAATGTTGAGCCTCATGGAAAATTAGTGACAAAATTTGATCTGCTTAAAGGCAGAGTTGGGAAAATAGATTTTGATTATGAGGCAGAGATTGCAGAGCACGGAACTGTAGAAATGCTGGCCCGGATCAGTGGGCAAAAGGATGATCAGGTTAAAATTAGAGAAGCAGCACACCTAAATGGGAAGGCAGCTCGTGGAATTTTAGATTCCAAAATCGCCTTAAAAGATCAGGCAGAAGCAGAAATTTATAATGAACTGACAGCAGATTCAGCAGATGCTATGGGCCATGTTGACTGTACAGAAATCATTAAAGATCAGGCCATAGCCAGGGCAATTCCAATTGTAGATGTACGACATCCAGGGGCAAAGGTAACTCATGAGGCAGCAATTGGTAGTGTGGACAGCACCCAGCTGCAGACACTGATGGCCCGCGGATTGGATGAGGAAGAAGCTTCAGAGGTAATTATTCAGGGTTTATTGAACGATTAATGTGTACTTACCGTTTGCGAGACCATTTTTTACCAATTGTTATATTTTTAAATCTAATCATTTAAATTTTTGGATAAAATTGGGTCGGCAAACGGTAGGTGAAAAAGGGAGGAATGATTTATGTTAAAGAAAAAGAGATTATTAACATCTATTCTGATTTTAAGTTTTGTTTTTATGGCTGTTTTACCGGCTGCAGCAAAAGAAATAAATGTTCAGGCTCCAACTGTACCGGCAGCACTGCCATTTTTATGGATGCAGGAAGAGGCAGAACTGCCGGCTGCAGTAGATTTAAATATTAATTTGTCATCTGATCACCAGCGAGGAATTTCTCTGCTGGCTCAAAATGATATTGATTTTTTAGTAACAGGAAGCAATGTAGGTGCCAATGCTTATAATCGTGATGTTAATCTCAAAATGCTAAACGTTAACACCTGGGGAATTGATTATCTGCTGACAAATGGTTTTAAAGCAGAGAGCTGGCAGGATTTGAAAGGAAAAGATCTGGCTATTCCTCTCCAGGGTGGACCACTTGACTTTCTGGTCCGCTATTTAGCTGAAAAAAATGGACTTGATCCAGAAGAAGATTTAAATTTAGTCTATAGAGCCTTACCTGGCGGATCTCAATTATTTATGGCCGGTGATTTGGATGCAATAATTCTGCCGGAACCGCTGGTAACTGTCAGTCTGGCCAATGGCGAAAATGCAGAATTGTCAATGGATATTCAAAAAGAATGGGCAAAAATTCACGGTGATCAGCGAATTCCTTTTGTAGCACTTTTTGCTAATGGCGATTTTGCTGAAGAAAACCCACAGTTTACAGAGATCATTGATGGTTATTATAAGCGTGGAGTTGACTGGGTTAATAATAATCAGGAGAAAGCAGCCGAACTGGCATCAAAACATTTTGACATGCCTGCTCCTGTTTTAAAGCAGTCACTGAGCAGAGTGAATTTAAATGTTTATTCTGATGCAGAAAGCCGTGAATTAACAGAGCTTTATTTTGGAGAGATATTAGAAATGTATCCAGATTTATTAGGTGGAAGCTTACCCGATGAAGAATTTTATTACTAAACCATTCTGGATTTTAATAATTATACTTTTTCTAATCTGGGAGTGGGGTGCGGCCGGACTCAACAGCCTCATTCTGCCCTCGGTTGGGGAAAGTTATCAGGCTTTAAAAGAAATTACAGCATCGGGTATTTTAGTTGAAAGTTTTCTGATTACTTTAAGGAGAACTTTAATCGCTTACGGAATGGCTGTGCTGGCAGGAATAATTCTGGCTCTTCTGCTCCACCGTTTTCAGCTGCTGCAGCGGACATTTCGTCCTTTAATTACAATTATTCAGGCTACACCACCAGTTGTCTGGGTTTCCCTGGCAGTTGTCTGGTTTGGAGTGGCTGATGATTTGACACCAATTTTTCTGATTTTTATTGTTTCCCTGCCCGTGATTTTTGTCAATATATTTCAGGGCCTGGAAGAAATGAATACTGATTTAATCGAAATGGCTGAAGCTTACTCTACTACCCGCTTTAGAATTCTTAAGGAAATCTATCTGCCATCACTACTGCCTGCCTTAGTATCTGCTTTAAGTATAGCTTTTGCCTTTGCCTGGAAATCATCAGTTTTTGCAGAATTTATCGCTTCTTCAAGTGGAATTGGCTATCAGCTCAGTCGGGCAAATTCTATGATGGCAACAGACCGCCTTTTTGCCTGGACAGTAGTTTTAATTTTATTTATGTTATTTGTGGAATATTATCTTTTAGAGAAATTAAAAGAGCATGTCAGCAGGTGGAAAAATGACTGAAATCAAAAAAATATTAGAACTTAAAAATATCAATAAATCCTTTCAGGGTTTAAAGGTGCTGCAGAACTTAAATCTGGAAATCAAAAAAGGTGAAATATGCTGTCTGCTGGGCCCTTCTGGCAGTGGAAAGACAACACTTTTCAGAATAGCTTCCGGTCTGGCAGCAGCAGATTCAGGACAGATAATTAAAAAGAAGGATCTCCGTTTTGCTTATGTTTTTCAATCCCCCAGACTTCTGCCCTGGAAAACAGCTGAGGAAAATTTGATTTTTGTTCAGAAAAACTACGGTCTGGAAAAAGAAGCTGAGCTCAGGGATTTACTTTTTAAATTATCAGGGCTGGCCCAGTTTAAAAATGCTTATCCACATGAGCTTTCAGGTGGGATGCAGCAGCGCCTGGAGTTGATTAGAGCTTTTGCAGTAAGACCTGATCTTGTCTTTTTAGATGAACCTTTTAAGTCACTGGATATGAAGACAAGAGTTAATTTAAGAAAATTAATCAGTTTAATTCAGGCAGAAAGTGGAATCACAATTTTTCTAATTACCCATGATCCGGAAGAGGCATTACTGCTTGCCGATAGAATTTATATTCTGGCCGCGGAAGTTAAGGGTATAAAAAAGGAAATAAAAATAGAACAGGCAAGAGATAATAGAAAAATTGCTGATCCAGAACTTTATCAGGAGCTGGAAAATATTATGGCTATCTTTACTGATTTAGTTTCAGATTTAGAATATGCTGCTGAAGATATTAAAAATTTATTTTAAACTTTAGATTTAATTAATTATTAGAATTAACTTATATAAATAGAAAGGATGGATTTTATGGCGCCAAAAATAGGAATTGCTTTATCCGGGGGAGGAGTTAAAGGTTTTGCTCATTTAGGGGTGCTAAAAGCTTTGGAAGAAAAGGGGATCGAAGCGGATCTCCTGGCAGGAGTTAGTGCTGGTGCAATAATTGGTTCTTTTATTGCTGCCGGTAAAAAACCTGCAGAAGTTATGGACTTAATTAATGAAAATGATTTTTTTGATTTTGCCAAATTGACCCTTCCAGATCGGGGAATTTTTACTTTAGATAATATGACAGAAAACTTAGAAAAATCGCTTGGAGTTAAGACTTTTGAAGAGTTAAAGATACCTTTTTATGTAGGAGCAGCAAATATCGAAAAAGCTAGAATGGAATATTTCAGCAGTGGGGAATTAATTAAAATTATTCAGGCCTCCTCTTCAATTCCGGTGCTCTTTTCTCCGGTGGAGATTAATGGCGATCTATATGTTGATGGTGGTTTATTTGAAAATCTGCCGGTTAATCCACTGCTTAATAAATGCGACAAACTGATAGCTGTCAATGTGATGCCTGTAAATTTAGAAGAAAAAATTGAGAGTATTACAGATATTGCAATCCGAACTTTTCAGCTGAAAACAGCTGCCAATGCAATGGAGCTTAGAGAAAAAGCTGATATTTATATTGAGCCAACCGGAATTGCAAGATATAATATTTTAAATACTAAGTACAGTCAGGAATTATATGAACTTGGCTATAATTACTGTAAAAATTTAGAGATTGAAATTTAATCCATTTTCAATGTTAATCCAAAAAGGTATTTGTAAGTAAAAAAGATTCATTAAAATCAAAAATGGGGGTTTTAATAATGCTTACAAAGAAAATACTGAATGCTGTTTTCGAAAAAGTTTCCGGTCAGAAATTTGAAATTGAGTACTGGGATGGTCAATCAAAAATTTTTAATCAAAATCTGCAGTCAGAATCAGGCTTTAAAATAATTTTTTCTGAAAAGTTGAGTTTAAATGAAATCAGAAAAAGTCCCCAGTTAAAACTGGCTGAAGCTTATATGGAGGGCAGGATAAATTTTGAGGGAGATATAAAAAAGTTGATTGAAACAGCCGGACAGAATGTTTTTGAGCTCAAAAAAGAAATTAAAAAATATGAGGTTGATAAAATTTTAGATTTTCAAACTTCTGATTCTCCTGCAGAAGAGGAAGAGGGAGTTAGAAAACATTATGATATTGGCAATGATTTTTTTAAGCTCTGGCAGGATGATACAATGACCTATTCTTGTGCTTATTTTAAAAATGAAGATGATGATCTAAAAAAAGCACAGCTGCAAAAAATAGATCATGTGTTGAAAAAATTAAATTTAAAAGCGGGAGAAAGACTGCTTGATATAGGATGCGGCTGGGGTTCTCTGGCTTTAAGAGCAGCAGAAAAATATCAGGTAGATGTGATGGGAATTACTCTGAGTAGGGAACAGGAAATTGAAGCAAAAAAGAGAGCAGCTGAGGCTGGTCTGGCTGATAAAATTGAAATAAGAAGACAGGATTATAGAGATTTAGCTGAAGAAGATCTGCAGTTTGATAAAATAGTAAGTGTAGGGATGTTTGAACATGTAGGTAAAGAAAATATTCCGCTTTATTTTAAAGCAGTTGATAAATTGCTGAAAAATAGAGGCCTATCACTACTGCACACAATTACCCATTTAAAAGAAAAGCCGGTTCATCCCTGGCTGCAGAAATACATTTTTCCCTGGGGTTATATACCATCTTTAAGGGAAATAGTCTGGGAGCTGCCGGAAAAAAATTTTCATCTTTTAGATGCTGAAGATATTGGCTATCATTATTCTTTAACAGCAGAAAGATGGCTGGATAATTATGAAAAGGTAAGTGAGCAGGTTAAAGAAAAATTTGATGATCAATTTTATAGAATGTGGAGAACATTTTTAATGGGAGTAGTTTTTACCTTCCGCTATGCTTCAAATTCAGTTCATCAAGTTCTTTTCTCTAAGGGTAAAAATACTGAACTGCCGCTGAACAGAGATTATATTTATCAAGAAGAATAAAATTATAAGTGGTTAAAATTTAAGAAGGTAACTATTTAAACTATGTGAATATTATAAGCTATAAGTACTAAAGGAGTTGAAAAGATGGATGATAAAAAATACAAAATTGCAATAATCGGTAGTGGGCCTGGTGGTTATGTAGCTGCATTAAGAGCGGGGCAGCTGGGGGCAGAAGTAGTTTTAATTGAAAAAGAGTCTCTTGGAGGTACCTGTTTAAACTGGGGCTGTATTCCAACTAAGGCTTTTGTCCGTTCAGCCGAAGTTTTTGCTGATATTCAGAATTCTGAAGATTTTGGAATTAAAGTAGAAAAGGCTGAGCTTGATTTCCCGGCAGTTGTTAAGAGAAAAGATAAGATAGTTAACAGGCTGGTTAGAGGAATTGATCATCTGCTTGAGAAAAATAGTGTAGATAGAATAGATGGTCAGGCTTCATTTATTGACCAAAAACGCCTGCAGGTTAAAAACGAAACTGAGACAGTGGAAATTGAAGCTGAAAATATTATTATTGCTACCGGTTCCCAGCCAGCTTCACTTCCAATTCCGGGAGCAGATATTGAGGGTATTTTAGACAGCAGAGCTGCTCTTGACCTAGATAATTTACCTGAGTCAATGATAATTGTTGGTGGGGGAATTATAGGGATGGAGTTTGCCTTTGTTTTCAGCAATTTTGGAGTTGATGTAACTGTTATTGAATATTTAGATCAGCTTGTTAGTGGTGTTGATGCCGATATTGCTTCAGAGCTTAACCGCTCAGCGAGGCGGCGCCGAATCAGCATTAAAACTTCTTCAGAGGTAAAGGAGATTAAAAAAAGCGGTACAGCTTATGAAGTTGTTTACCAGGAAAAAGGTAAAGAAAAATCAGCTGAAGCAGAAAGAGTACTGATGTCAGTCGGACGCAAACCATATACTGATGGACTTGGACTGGAAAATGTCGGAGTAGAGATCTCGAAAAAAAGGGGGGCTGTTCAGGTTAATGAAAAAATGGAGACCAATGTTGAAGGCATTTATGCTGTTGGTGATGTGACAGACAAAATACTTTTAGCCCATGTTGCCTCTCACCAGGGAGTTATAGCGGTAGAAAATATTATGGGAATGAATAAGAAAATGAATTATCAGGCTGTTCCAGGAGCTATTTTTACCTCACCTGAAATTGGAACAGTTGGTTTAACTGAGGCAGAAGCAGCGGCAGAGGGTATAGATTATGAGGTAGGTACTTTTCCTTTTGCAGCCAGTGGTAAAGTAATGGCTATGGGTGAAAGAGAAGGTAAGGCTAAAATTATTACTGATAAAGAAAGTGATAAAATTATTGGAGCTGCTTTAATTGGAATTGAGTCCAGTGATTTAATTGCCGAACTAACTCTGGCTGTTAATCTCGGCCTGACTGCAGAAAATATCAGAGAGACAATTTATGCTCACCCAACAACTGCAGAGGTAATTCACGAAGCAGCTTTAGATCTTGAAGATGGGGCTATTCATGCTTAATAAATAATTTTAGTAAAATTTGAAACTGATCAGCAGATGACTGTTTTGGCAGTCTTTATCAAGATTTTTCGACAAAGTGAAAATTTGACTTTTGCAGGAAATAAATATATAATATTATTTGAGAATGGATATCAATTTTTGTTTTAGATTTGAGTATTTAAAATTAAAGGGAGGTCAGATTTATGAGCGAATACCATGAACCAGAAGAAAAATTAACGGAAGAAGCGATTGATTATCATCGTATTATTAAGAGTGTAATTGAAGAGTTAGAAGCAGTTGATTGGTATAATCAGCGTGCTGAAGCGACTAATGATCCTGATGTAAAGGCAATTGTGGAACATAATCGTGACGAAGAAATCGAACATGCCTGCATGGGATTAGAATGGCTGCGCCGTAATAATCCTGTCTGGGATGAAATGTTAAGAACTTTCCTTTTTCAAACAGCAAAGATAACTGAAATAGAAGAAGAAGGTGAAGCTGAAGAAGGAGAAAGTGTAGAAGCTCCTGCTTCCAGTAAATCACTTGGTTTAGGTAATATGAAAGGAGGAGAATAAATGGATATTTTAAAACGCTCACAAGCGCCATTTGCAGCAGAAGCCTGGGATTTCTTAGATGAGGAGGCTACTGATGTATTGGGTCAAAAATTAAAAGCTCGTAAAGAGGTGGATTTTCTCGGCCCTAAGGGTTTAGAATTATCTTCAATAAATACCGGACGTTTCAATCCTGTAGGAATTGAAGATGTAGAAGGAGTAACTTATTCTACCAGAGAGGTTCTCCCATTAGTAGAATTAAAAGTTCCATTTACCATGAAGCTCAGTGAAATTGAAGCTTTAGCTCGTGGAGCAGAAGATGTTGATACTGATGAATTAATTGAGGCTGCTTCTAAATTAGCAAAAGCTGAAAATAAAGCTGTATTTTATGGTCTGGATGAAGTAAATATCGAAGGTATAGTAGAAGCTTCAGAATATGAAGAAGTTAGTGTATCTGCTGGTGAAAAAGAGTTAATTTCCGGTCTGCTTAAAGCTCTGAACCTATTTGAAGAAAATAGTGTTGGCGGCCCCAAGCGTTTACTACTAGGACCAGAACTTTATTCTCTACTTTATGAATTAGATGATAAAGGCTATCCTCTGAAGCGTAAGGTTGAAGAAATGGCTGACAGTGGTGTTGTTTTAGTACCAGATTTAGGCAACAGAGGTCTTCTGATTTCCGAACGCGGTGGAGACTTTGAATTAACAGTTGGTCAGGATATTTCTCTTGGTTTTGAAGAGAGAAAAGGTGATGAGGTAGAATTGTTCTTCCTCGAAACATTTACCTTTAGAGTAAATGGTCCGGAAGCAGCTGTAGTTCTGAAGTAAGCTTCTCTAAGTTAAAATATAAATCTCCGTCTGCTAATTGATTTTAGTGGGCGGTATTTTTTTGCTGTTATTGCAAACATTTGTTTGAAATGAGGAGTTGGATGTTGTATAATGTATTTAAAGATATCAATAGTAATACAATCTTCATTTAACGTATAGTTTTGTTGTTTTAAAGAGCTTCTCAAACTCCTTGCAGTCAGACATCGAGAAGCTAATTCCCTTAAAATTACAAAACTATACTATTCCGATTGTATAATTTCTATTGAATTGATTAATTACTTTTAGCATTGTAAGAAGAACAGATGCAGAAGGAAAGTGAGTGCTATGGAAATTCAGAAAAAACTTGAAATTCTAAGTGATGCAGCTAAATATGATGTTTCCTGTTCCTCCAGCGGCAGCAGTGGACGTGGAGATAATTCAAGTCTGGGAAATACTAAAAACAGCGGAATATGTCACAGCTGGACTGATGATGGGCGCTGTGTTTCCCTGCTTAAAATTTTATTTACCAACTACTGTATTTATGACTGTCAGTACTGTGTAAATCGGGTCAGTAATGATCGGCCGCGAGCTTCTTTCACTCCAGAAGAGGTGGCTCAGCTGACAGTTGATTTTTATAAACGAAATTATATAGAAGGGTTATTTTTAAGTTCTGCAGTCAGCAGAGATCCGGATTGGACAATGGAGCAGCTTTTAAAAACAGTTCAGCTGCTGCGAAACAAGCACCACTATCAGGGTTATATTCACTTAAAAGCAATCCCTGGTGCTGACTTCAAATTGATTTATCAGGCGGGTCTGCTGGTGGACCGGATGAGTGTTAATATTGAACTGCCCAGTGAAAGCAGTCTGGAAAAGCTGGCGCCACAGAAGAAAAAAGCCGGTATTTTGGCTCCGATGAAGGGTATTGGAGAAGGGATAGAAAATAATATTATTGAGCGGAAAAAATATAAATCTAAAGACAAGTTTGTTCCAGCAGGCCAATCAACACAATTAATTGTTGGTGCCAGTCCGGAATCAGATCGCCAGATTATTTCTTTATCAGAAGGTTTATATAATCATTTTAATTTAAAGAGAGTATATTACTCTGCCTATTTACCGGTAAACAATTCTTCACTCCTGCCAACTATACCTGGGCCACCTCTAAAGCGCGAACACCGACTCTATCAGGCAGACTGGCTGCTGCGTTTTTATGGTTTTAAAGCTGGAGAATTATTAACTCCAGGCAGAGAAAACTTTGATTTAAAAATAGATCCCAAAGCAGACTGGGCTCTTAATAATTTAGATCAGTTTCCGGTTGAAGTTAACACAGCAGATTATGAAATGCTGCTCAGAGTACCGGGAATTGGACCCCGTTCGGCTGCAAAAATAGTAAAGGCCAGAAAAGAAAAAAGATTAACTCATTATAATCTAAAAAAAATGCGGATTGTTTTAAAAAGAGCCAACTACTTTATTACCTGTGATGGTAAGTATGCAGCTGCAGTTCCTTTTGAAAGCAGTGTTATCTATAACAGGTTGGCAGAAAACGAAAGCCAGCAGCTTTCTTTATTTGGATCAGGTTCTGGTAGTGATGGTAATCAGGGCTGGGATTTAGCAAAAGTTAAATAAGCTTCAGTATAAAATAACAATATATTCAAATTAAAGAGGTAATAAATTATGAAAAAGAATCAGAATGATAAAAAGGTCTATATTTATGATGGCAGTTATCAGGGGCTGCTGACAGCTTTATATAAAGCATTTAAGCAGAGAGAGGTGCCGGTTAAAATTTTAGCAGAATCCGATTTTAGGGATGATCTTTTCTATCAGCGAGAGGAGATAGTTACTGATAATGAAAAAGCACAATTCTTCAGTCAGCAGATTAAAGAACATATTTCAGCCCGAGCCTTAAATAATATTTTTCATGCTTATTTATCAGAAGTTGAAAAAATGGAATTATATATTTTTCGCTACTTATTTACGGGTTTTAAATTCGGGGAAAAAATTGATGAATTTTTAACCAGAGATTATGTGCGCCAGGTACAGGATTTAGCTCATAAGGTCAGACACGAAAGTCACCGCCTTAAAGGGCTGATCCGGCTGCAGGAAGCTGTGGGAGGAAAATACTATGCAGCAGTTGAGCCAGATTATAAAACTCTAGTTCTGCTGGCTCCACATTTTAAAAGTAGATTTTCAACAATGGACTGGATTATTCATGATAAAAAAAGAGAAGAGGCATTAATTTTTTCAGCAGCAGATAAGGAATGGCTCTTAATTGACTTAGAAAAAGATTTTGAGCCAGAATTGTCTGCAAAAGAAAAAGATGTTCAGGATCTCTGGCGGGCATTTTTTTCTGCAGTCAGTATCAAAAATCGCAGCAATTACAGGCTGCAGCAGCAGTTTATGCCTAAAAAATACTGGAAGCATCTGATAGAAAGTCCGGGCAGCAGCCGCCAGTTTAAATTGAAATAGTATTTACATTATAACCATTTAATTATATCATTATAGGTAGTAATTTATATTTAATAAACTGAATTAGGATGATTAAAATGCAGAAAAAAATTATGGCAGTTTTTGGCACCAGACCGGAAGCAATAAAAATGGCACCTCTTTTAAAAGCTTTACAAAAAAATAAAAACTACAACTTAATTATCACAGTTACAGCTCAGCACAGAGAAATGCTGGATCAGGTGATGAATCTTTTTCAGCTTGAGTCGGATTATGATCTAAATATAATGAAAGACCGACAGACTTTAAGCGGACTTTCGGCCAGAATAATAAAGAAACTGGATGTAATTTTAACTGAAGAAAAACCTGATCTTTTATTAGTGCATGGAGACACATCTTCCACTTTTATTGGAGCTTTGACTTCTTTTTATCACCAGATTAAAATTGCCCATGTAGAGGCAGGATTAAGAACTCACAATAAATACTCGCCTTTTCCGGAGGAAATGAACAGACAGCTGACAGGAGTCCTGGCTGATTTAAATTTTGCCCCGACTAAAAAGGCTAAAGATAATCTTTTGCTGGAAAATAAGGCAGCTGAGAAAATATTTGTGACTGGAAATACAGTTATTGATGCCCTGCTTTCTGTGGTAGATCAGGATTATAAATTTGAAAATGAGCTGCTTAAGAATTTAGATTTTGAAAACAAAAAGTTAATACTGCTGACAGCTCACCGCCGAGAAAATTTAGGAAAGCCTATGGAAAACATTTTTAGAGCTGTTCAACAGCTGACAGAAAAAATTGATAATTTAGAAGTTGTTTTTCCAGTTCATTTAAATCCGGTTATTCGGGAATTGAGTAAAAAAATGCTGGCCGGAAATAAACAGATCCATTTAATTGAACCTCTTGCTTATCTGCCTTTTGCAAATTTAATGGCCAGAGCTGATCTGGTTTTAACTGATTCAGGTGGAATTCAGGAAGAAGCTCCTTCACTTGGGAAACCCATTTTAGTTTTAAGAAATACTACTGAAAGACCGGAAGCTGTTGAAGCAGGAACAGTGCTTAAGGTTGGCACCGATGCTGAGATGATTTTTAAAGAGAGCTTAAAATTGTTAACAGACAAAGAAGAATATCAAAAAAGAGCTGCAGCAGTCAATCCTTATGGTGACGGCAGGGCTGTAGAGAGAATAATCCAGGCAATGGATTACCATTTTGGAATTAGTAAGCAGATTCCTGTAGATTTTGAAGTCCAGTAGTAGAATTTTTAAATTAATATGAGAAATTTTAGATGGCTCTCAGTTAAAATATATTTAGCTGGGAGCTTTTTCATTCCAGCAACAATAACTATTATTAGTATTAGACTAATCAAAATTTTTCTATAAACAGGACAAAATATTTCCAGTCTGAAGCAGGATTTACCAGTTATCTATTGAATAATATATATTAGTAAGAGAAATGCTCAAATTTTACGAAATAAAAAGTGACTTTTTGAAACTAGAAAAGGAGGTAATAAGATTGGATTTTAATATTGTAATTGCTGGAGAAGCGGGACAGGGTTTAAAAACAGTTGAAGCAATGCTGACAAAAACTTTTTCCCGGCATGGTTATTACTTATTCAGTACTAAAGATTATATGTCCCGAGTCAGAGGTGGACATAACTTTATGCAGATTAGAATAAGTGATCAAAAACTTGAAGGACCAGGTGAAGGCATAGATTTATTATTAGCACTAAATGAGGAAAGTGTAGAAATTCACCGTTCTGAAATGAATGAAGATGGTACAATTTTATCTGAAGTTGAATCAGATAAAGATGACATGGTATATATTGATGCTAGAGGGATGGCAAAAGAGGTTAACCAGAGAGCTGTCAATACAGTTTTCGTTGGTGCTGCCTTTAAGATAATGGGACTGCCGACTGATCAGGCGGAAGAGGTTCTTAAAGAACATTTTGCTAAAAAAGAATCTGTTATAGACGATAATTTAAATTTATTAACACAGGGTTATGAGGCAGTTGAACAATTATATAATCTTAAAGACCTCGGTGAAAAAGAAGATAGAATGGTTATTGACGGCAACAGTGCTGTCGGATTAGGTGCTTTACTGGCAGGCTTAAGCTACTATACTGCCTATCCAATGTCTCCATCTACTGGTATTTTACATTATGTAGCCGGTAAACAGGAAGAATTGGGAATAGTTGTAGAGCAGTCTGAAGATGAGATTGCTTCAATCAATATGGCACTTGGCGGTTCTTATGCCGGCATGCGCTCTATGACCGGTACTTCAGGTGGAGGACTTGCTTTAATGGCAGAAGGTGTTGGCCTTGCTGGAATTACAGAAACACCAATTGTAATTGCAGATGTTATGCGTCCGGGACCGGCAACAGGATTACCTACCAGAACCGGACAGGGAGATTTACTCTTTGCAGTTAATATTGCTCAGGATGAATTTCCACTGATGGTTTTAGCTCCTAAAGACCAGGAAGATGCAGTTTATCAGACATTTAGAGCTTTTAATCTTGCTGATAAATATCAGATACCTGTAATTATACTTTCTGATCAGTTTATTGGTGATAGCACCAAAACAATTAAAGAAATAGATACTTCTGAGATGAAAATAGAAAGACATCTAGTTGATCCGGCAGAAGTAAAAGGAGAATATAAGCGCTACAAATATACTGAAGATGGAATTTCTCCCCGTGCCTATCCGGGACAGCTTAAAGATAATATTGTGCTTATCGACAGTGATGAGCATGACGAGTTTGCTCACATTGTTGAAGATGGAGAAACCAGAGACAAGATGGTTGAGAAGAGAAACAAAAAAATGAAAAAATTAGCAGCAGAAGATCTACTGGAGCCAGAATATACCGGCCCAGAAGCACCAGATTACATTCTTGTTGGCTGGGGTTCAACAGCCGGGCCACTTCGAGAAGGCCGTAAGATTCTTTCAGATGAATATGAAGTTGGACATTTAGCTTTTAATGATGTCTGGCCTCTGCCGACTAAAACCATCAAAGAAATGGCAGCTACAGATGCTAAACTGGTATATGTAGAAAATAATGCAGGTGCTCAGTTTGACAGACTTGTTAGAAGTGAAACAGGAATTAAAGCAGATTATAATATTCTAAAAGATGATGGCCGACCATTTTCTGGCCGAGAAATCTATAGAAGATTTAAAGAAGAGGTGAATAAATAATGGTAGATAAAAATGTTTATCAGGCTGATCGAGAAACTGCCTGGTGTCCGGGCTGTGGTAACTTTCCATTAAGAAAAGTTTTAGCAGATGCTTTAGCTGAAATGGATTTGAAACCAGAAGAAGTTACAATGTATACCGGAATTGGACAGGCGGCAAAGATGCCTCATTATATTAAAGTTAATGGTTTTAATGGGCTTCACGGACGCTCTTTACCACCTGCAGTTGGAATGCGGGTTGCCAATCCCGAAATGACAGTAATTGTGGAATCCGGTGACGGCTGCAGCTATGGTGAAGGTGGAAACCATATTCTGCATAATATAAGACGTAATCCAGATATTATTCATCTGGTTCATGACAATCAGATTTATGGTTTAACCAAAGGTCAGGCTTCACCTACCAGTGTGCCGGAACTGAGGACTCCAGTTCAGACTCATGGAGTTAATGCTGAACCACTTAACCCTGTCAGCTTTGCAGTTGGTATGAAGGCCAGTTTTGTGGCCCGCTGCAGTGTGGGAGACCAGGAACATTTAAAAGAAATGATAATGGAAGCTAAAAAGCATAAGGGTTATGCTTTAATTGATATTTTTCAGCCCTGTGTTTCTTTTAACAAAATCAATACCTATCAGTGGTACAATAAACGAGTATATAAATTAGAAGATCATGATCCAACTGACCATGCAGCAGCAGTGAAGGTTGCTCAGGAATTTGGAGATGAGATTCCGATTGGAATTATTTATAGAGAAGATAAACCGACATTTAGAGATAGAATGCCCTATTTAGAAGGAAAAGCTTTAGTTGAGCGCGATGTTCAGGTTAAAGATCTGGAGTATTTAATTGATGAATTTAAGTAAAATAAATTATTTGCAGTAATCTTGCTTAAATGAGTCTAATTGGGTAAACTAAAATTTTAAGGAGGTAGTTATTAATGAATATTTTTGATTTTGCAATTGAGTTTGAGATTGAAAACCGTAAATTATACGAAGAATTTGCTGCCAGTACAAACAATGACGACTTAAAAAGTGTTTTTTTAGAGCTGGCTAAAGAAGAGAAAAAACATGAAGATATAGTAAGACAGTTAAAAAAGAATAAAACTGTTGATGAAGTACAAACTGGAATTTTACCAAAGGCTAAAGAAGCTTTTGAAAAGATTTCTGAAGATATGCCCCAGGGTGGTGAAGGTGTTTTTCAGGATGAACAGGTTGATGTTTATAAAAAAGCTATTGATATTGAATCAAAAAGCTATGAATTTTATGAAGAGAAAGCTGAAGAAAGTGATTCTGAATTAGTTAAAAAGACATTTAAACGTCTGGCTGAAGAGGAAAAAAAGCATGAAAGAATTATAGAGAATATTATTGAAATGGTAGATCGTCCAAATACCTGGCTTGAAGATGCTGAATGGTATCATCTGGAAGATTATTAAAATACAAATAATGGCTAAAAAATAAATTAAATTCAATCACACCTGTATCTAAACTTAATTTATATCAGAGAATTATTTAATCCAATTTTTTGATTGAAATTCTTGGATAAAGTTTTTCACTAATATAAATTTTAAGTTTTAGATACAGGTGTTTTATTTTTTAAAAATAATTATTATTTATAGAAATTATTATTGATTTAGTAAATTTTTTCTGTTAAACTACTATAGATATTATTTAAAATTCATATCTATAGGAGGAAAGCAATGCTAAATGTTATTCTGGCAGGTTTGTTCATTTTTATGGCGCGGGTGATAGATGTTTCTTTAGGGACAGTCAGAGTTTTAATGATTTTTAAATCACAAAGATTGTATGCAGCTTTATTTGGTTTTGTGGAAGTCATTGTCTACATCATAGCTCTAAACAAAGTAGTAACAAATTTAGATGATCCAATTAATTTGTTTATTTATGCATTGGGATTTGCAGCTGGTAATTATGTTGGTAGTTTATTAGAAGAAAAAGTTGCTATTGGTCAGGTCACTGTTAATATTATTAGCTCTAACAATAGCAGTAAATTGATTCAGCTATTAAGGGAACAGGGGTATGGTGTTACAGTAATAGACGGCAGTGGTCAGCAGGGAAAAAAGAAGATACTTTTTGTTACAATAGAGAGAAAAGATCTAAAAGCTCTTTTTTCAATATTGGATGAGCAGGAACCTGAATCATTTGTTAATGTTTTTGATTCTCGATCTACCAGAGGAGGCTATTTTGTAACTCAAACCGGGATTTAAATACCATAATTGAATCTTACCAATAGTTTTGTGATATAAATCATAGAATAATTATCTGAGTGGTATATAATCATACTTGAGTTAAGTGCTTATAATTTAAACTGAAGTTATAGGAATTAAAAAACTGTTTTTTTATTCTTATTTCAAAAGGAGGAATAATTTATGTCTATGTTTTGTTATCAGTGTCAGGAAACAGCAAAGAATGAAGGCTGTACAGTAAGAGGTGTCTGTGGTAAAGATGCAGATGTTGCCAACCTGCAGGATTTATTGGTTTTTGTACTTAAAGGGATTTCTGTTTATGCAGAAAAGGCTAAGGCTGAGGGTGTTGACCTGTCAGATAAGACTGCACCATTTATAATGGAAGGTCTATTTGCCACAATTACTAATGCTAACTTTGATGCTGACAGATTTGAAGATTTAATTGAAGAAGCTTTTGCTTTAAGAGATGAAGTTAAAGTTGAATTTGAAAAAGCTTATAAAGAAAATCACGGTGAAGAATTCAGTGGTGAGCTGTCGGAGCATGCTACCTGGTACAGTGATGATGTAAGTGATTATTATGATAAGGGTACTGATGTAGGGGTTTTAGAAACTGAAAATGTTGATGTTAGATCCTTACGTGAGCTTGCAACCTATGGTCTAAAAGGTATTGCAGCTTATGGTGACCACGCAAGAGTTTTAGGTGAGCACAAAGAAGAAATTGATAAATTTACGCAAAAATGTCTGGCTGCTACAACAGATGACAACTTAAGTGTTGATGATCTAGTTGGTCTTGTTATGGAAACCGGTGAGAAGGCTGTAGAAACAATGGCTCTCTTAGATGAAGCCAATACTTCCACTTATGGTCATCCGGAGCCTACTGATGTAAATATTGGTGTTCGCGATAACCCCGGTATTCTAATCAGTGGTCACGACTTAAAAGATATGGAAGAGTTATTAGAGCAGACAGAAGGTACAGGAGTAGATGTTTATACTCACAGTGAAATGTTACCTGCTAATTCCTATCCGGCATTTAAAAAGTATGACCACTTTGTTGGTAACTATGGTAACTCATGGTGGAAACAGGATGAGGAATTTGAATCATTTAATGGTCCAATCTTAATGACCACTAACTGTATTACACCTGTTAAAGATTCATATAAGGACCGTATTTTTACTACAGGTATGGCAGGATATCCAGAAGTTACACATATACCTGACCGGAAAGAAGGAGAAAGCAAAGATTTCTCTGAAATTATAGAATTAGCTAAAACATGTGATTCTCCAGTTCAGATAGAAGAAGGTACAATACCTGGAGGTTATGCCCGCAATACAGTTATGAGTGTTGCTGATAAGGTAATTGAAGCTGTAGAAAATGGAGATATCGGCCGCTTTGTAGTAATGGGTGGTTGTGATGGACGCTTTAAGTCCAGAGAGTACTTTACAGATGTAGCTAAAGAATTACCAGAAGATGCTGTAATTCTGACAGCTGGCTGTGCTAAGTACCGCTACAATAAACTTGACCTGGGAGATATCGGTGGAATTCCAAGAGTCTTAGATGCAGGTCAGTGTAATGACTCTTATTCTTTAGCTTATATTGCTCTACAGTTAAAAGAGGCTATGGGTGTAGATGATATTAATGACCTGCCAATCTCTTATGATATTGCCTGGTATGAGCAGAAAGCTGTAGCAGTATTACTGGCACTTCTATCTCTAGGAGTCAAAGGAATCCGTCTTGGACCCACACTGCCGGCATTTGTTTCTGAAAATGTGCTTAATGTATTAGTTGATAAGTTTGATATTAAGCCAACCGGTGATGTTAAAGAAGATGTTGCCGCAATCATGGCTGGTGAGTAAAAGGGTACCGGTTACCTGGATAA
This sequence comes from Halanaerobium sp., assembly GCA_046541575.1. Lineage (GTDB taxonomy): Bacteria > Bacillota > Halanaerobiia > Halanaerobiales > Halanaerobiaceae > Halanaerobium. The sequence goes on from JBKHDA010000003.1 coordinate 39,459, forward strand.
AAATGTAAAAAGACAGTTTTTATGCTGTTTAAAATATATTCTAAGAAGACCTGTCTGCAGATAATTGCCGGCAGGTCTTTTTTCTTTCAGGAATAGATTATAAAATATAATTACTTATGTGATATATGTCATAGAGCTGGCCTAAAATTAATGTAATAATTAAACCATAGTAAATTACTCAAGTTTAAATATAAGGAGTCAGTAAAATGACTGCAAAAACAAGAAAAGAAGACCTGAAAAAGCATTCAAAATATGTTGTTATTACTTTAAGAGACCATATTTTTAAAGAAAATAATAGACTATAACCGACAGCTAAAGATGTAATTGCAGAAGATGAATGGGAAAAAATAAAAGCTAAAAATGATCAGATTGGTTACTGCAGTTTTACACCGAAAAATGAGATAGCTGCAAATTAAACTGCTTTTGTAAATACTTTTAAAATTGATTAATTTATAAAATATAAATTAACTAAATACTGGACAAATGTCCTTAATGTTATATTAAATGAAAGAGGTGAGAAAATGTTTAAATTAAACGATACAGTTGGAAATATTGTAACAGAATTTCCGGGGGCTGCGGAAATATTGAAAGAAAATAAGATTGATTTTTGTTGTGGCGGAGATCGAGAATTAAATCTGGCTGTAAAAGAAGATTTAAATGATGGTTCTAAGGCAGCTGAAATACTAAAAAAGATAAATAAAAATTACTCTGACAGGAATGATTATTATCAGGAAACAGAAGATCCTAAAAATCTATCCCAATCAAAGCTGATAGAATATATAATAGATAAACATCACGGTTTTTTAAAGCAGACTTTAGCTCAACTTTCTGAGCTGACAACAAAGATTCTGCGGGCTCATCGAGAAAACCATGGAGAAATTTTAAAGAAAGTTCACCGCTTGTTTAATACTTTAAAAATGGAGCTAGAAGAACATTTAATTAAAGAAGAGGAGGAAATTTTTCCTCTGATTAAAGAGTATTCAAAGTCTGAAGCCACTGCTAAAGATGAGGAAACTTTAAAGGGAATTCTGGAGTTAGAAAATGAACATGATAAAGCAGGAGATATTATTAAAGAATTACGAGAAGTAACAGCTGATTATAGGCTTCCCGAAGATGCCTGTAATTCATTTAAACTATGCTACAGTCTGCTTGAGGATTTAGAATCTGATCTTTTTCAGCATATTCATCTGGAAAACAATATCTTATTTGCCCGTCTGAAAAATAATAAAAAAAATTTTAAACCAAAATAGTAGAGCTTAATATTATAACCCCCTGTCTGGAGAATTGATCCAGAGCAGGGGGTTATTAATCTTACTTATTAAATTAAAGCAATTAAAGCTTATTCCACTTTAAAGTTGGCAATCATATTTTTCAGGTTCTCTGACATTTCAGATAGTCTGTGGGCAGCGGATACGATTTCTTCAGTAGAAGCAATCTGTTCTTCACTTGAGGCAGCTACTTCTTCTGCATTGCTTGCTGCTTCATTGCTAACTGATTCAATTTCTTTAACGCTGGCATCAACTTTATTACTGTTTTTATCTACTATATCTGCTTTGTTACTGATTTCCTCGATAAGGTTTCTTAGATTTTCAGCAGCATTATTAATCTTTTTAAATGATTCACCAGTATTATCAATAGCATGAACACTACCATCTACTACTTCTCCTGCATTATTCATTTCTTGGACTGCTTCTCCAACACTATTTTGTATTTTTTTAATTAAATCGTTAATTTGATCAGTTGCACTGGAAGATTCTTCAGCCAGTTCCCTGATTTCATCAGCTACAACAGAAAAACCTCTGCCGGCTTCTCCTGCTCTTGCTGCTTCAATAGCGGCATTTAAGGCAAGAAGATTTGTTTGTTCTGCAATATTATTAATTAAGTTTACAATTTCTCCAATTTTATTGGATAAATCACCTAATTCATTAATAGAATCTGAAACTTTATTAGCATTGTTTTTCACATTTTTAATTTGTTCTACTGACTCATTGATTGAAGATTTACCTTCTTTAATATTGTTCATTACACTATCTGCCTGATTATCCATTTCATCAGAGTTTTTCTTGACTTTTTCTATTTGATGTATTAACTCTTCAATATTACTGCTGGTTTCTTCAATTTGTGCTGATTGTTCTTCAGCTCCAGAGGCAACATTTTCTATAGATTCTCCAACTTCTTCAGCAGCTCTTTCTACTTCCTGTCCGGAAGCTGCAAGTTCTTCACTTTGAGCACTCAACTCACTGATTTCCATCTGGATTTCATTAATCATATTCTTCTGGGCTTCAGCTGTTTTGTTATAAGCCTGAGCCAGTTCTCCAATTTCATCTTCACTTTCCACATCCATTCTATAAGTTAAATCTCCATCAGCCATTTTATTCATTCCAATTAATACTTTATTTATGTTTTTAGAAATGTAACGGGAAATAAAAAAGATTATTAGAGCAAAAATTAGTGCAGTAATAATCAAAAAGATAAGTAAAGAGGTAGATATTTCCCCAATTAGAGTTTCTAATTCTCCTCTAACAGAATTAACCTGGCCATTAATTATTCCTTCATAAGTTCCAGCACCAATAAAATAGTCAGTCCCCTCAATTGGGGCCACATAACTTATCTTATTTTCATCTTCTCCCGTATCTGGATTTGCATAAATATAATCTACAAAACCACCACCATTTTCAGCTGCCTCTGCTAACTCTCTTAAAAAATACTTTTCATTTTCATCCTGTAAATCCCAGCGGTTTGTACCCTCGATTTCTGGTGAAGGAGGTAAAGAAATTGTATCACCTTCATAATCATAAACGAAAAAATATCCAACTTCTCCAAAACCAATATTTTGATTGTAATCTCTTATTAACTGCTGGAGTTCCCGGTTAGTTAAGTTTTGACTGCGTTCGTCAACTAATTCTGATAAAAATTGTGAAGAAGTTTCTGTAGCATTTTTAATTCTTTGTTTTTCTAAGTCTAAAAGATGTCTGCTTACAGTATTTGTGTTTTCCTCACGTAAATTGTCAAACTGTTGATTGAAAAAATAACCCATAATTAATACTAAAACTAAAAAACTCAGCCCAATTCCCAAAAATATTTTTTTAGCAATACTTAAATTTTTAAAAAACATAAATTATCCCCCTTGTAAAACTGAAGCATTATAATTTTTGAATATAAATGATGTTACAATTATAACATACTAAATTAAAAATTTAAACAAAGCTAATACCTATTATAAATTATAAATAATTCATTTAAAAAATTGTGAAAAAAAGTATTTGCTTCAAATCATTGATTTTTTAGTATATAAGAGATATATTTATTAACAGAGATGGGGCTTGTTTTAAGAATTTATTAGCTAAAATTTATATCAGAATAAGCTTATTAAATCAATAAAAATAAATATTAAATCATTAACTGGGGGTAGAAAAATGAGTTATAATTTAATTGATGTATTTGTAGAGATTCCAAAAGGCAGTAATAATAAATACGAGTATGATAAAGAAAAGGGGAAATTCCGTCTAGACAGGGTAATGTATTCACCGGTTTATTATCCAGCAGACTATGGTTATCTGGAAGAAACTCTGGCTGATGATGGTGATCCTTTAGATGCCATGGTTTTAACTACTTTTCCAACCTTTCCTGGCTGTATAATAACGGCCAGGGTGATTGGGATGTTTATTATGAAGGATGAGAAGGGTAGAGATGAAAAAATATTTACAGTTCCAGAACATGATCCTCGTTTTCGAAATACAAATACCTTATATGATCTGGAAGAGCATCTGCTGAAAGAATATGAGCATTTTTTCTCTGTTTATAAAAATCTGGAAGAAAAAGAAGTGACAATTGTTGGCTGGGAAGGTATAGAAGAAGCTCTGCAGGTTATAGAAGAATCAAAACAGGCTTATCAAAAAAGAAAATCTGATTAAAACGCAAAAATTAAGAGGGAAATTTATGTTATTTAAAAAGATTGAATCAGAATCCCTATTTACAATATCAAATCAGAGAGGAATTTGTTGCTGAAGTAGGGAAGACGGAGGCTAAACCAAAAAATTTTAAAGTTATGGAAAGAGCAAATCTGAATCCAGCTGCTGAAAAAAATATTCCTATTAAGATATAAAATTAAATAATATGCTAAAAAGTCTTGAGTGGTTATAAATTGCTCAAGACTTTTTTAAATCCAGCAGTGATTTAAGTGTATTTTTTTATTTCATTTAATTTATAAATAATAATTTTTTTGCGTGAGGTTTTGATCAGATCTTCACCTTCAAACTGTCCTAAAACTCTAGAAACAGTTTCTCGACTGCTGCCGATCATGCTTGCCAATTCCTGCTGAGTTAAAGAAATATCCAGAACGACTTTATCTTTTTTCTGTTTACCATATTTTTCAGCTAAAAATATTAATAAGCCGGCAACTTTAGCTGAACTATCCTTTAAAGCAAGGTCTCTAACATTTTCCTGAGCCCTCCGCAGACGATGGCTCATTTCTCTCAGCAGTTTAACACCAATTGAAGGATGTTTCATAATTAAATCTTCTAATTCAGATTGATCAAAAACAATGACTTCAGTATCTGTCATAGTAACAGCAGAAGCTGGATAGTTTCCTTTATCAAAAGCAACAATTTCAGCAATAATATCATTGCTGCTGAAAATATTTAAAATCTGTTCATCTCCATTTTTTATCATCTTAGTAAGTTTTACCTGGCCATTTTTAATGATAAAAAATTTATCACCAGCTTCACCTTCGAAAAAGATGTATTCTCCCTTTTTAAAATTTGTTTCACCAGCAATTTTATCAATTAAGTTTAATTCTTTTTCACTGAGCAGACTAAAAAAAGGTATTTCTTTAACAAGACTCATATAATCCCACCTCAAATTAATTTTCTACTTCTATAATAAGTAATAATTTTGCAAAAAGCAAGTAATTAACTCAAGTTTAAACAAAAACCAGCAAAAAATAAGTTTATGTGATATAAAACGCAGAGTATATTATATTTAAGTGATATAATTAATTTGTTGTGTATAATTAATTGTATCAAATAAAGAAGAAATCATAAAAAAATTTATTTGAGTGACATATGTCACAGAATAAAGTTGAGTAAAATGCTAAACTTTAAACAGTGAGTACCGGGTACCTGGAAATAATTTACAGGTACCCGGTACCAATAAAAGGAGTGTTGATAAAAATGGAGAGAAAAATTGATGTAAATAAAAATTTATTTGAAATAACTGAGGAATTTCCAGCAATTATTTCAGTACTGGTTAATAAAGGTTTTAATCAATTAGATGATGAAGTAAAGAGAAAAAGTTTTGGTAAACAGATTACTTTAAAGCAGGCAGCAGGGCTCAAAAATTTAGATTTAGAAAAACTTGTAGATTTGATGGAAGCAGAAATAGATAAAAATTCTACAAAGAATTTGAGTGGAGATAAAATCAAAGTCTCAGGTTCTTTGCCCTGTCCGGTAAAGATTCCAATGACTGAGGAATTAGAAAAAATAAACTCTGACCTTGATTATGAGGTTGAGCTTGATTTAAAATCAGCTTCTCAGGGACTGGAATGGCTGCAGGATGGATTTGAAGAAATAAAGTCAGCTGATGAACTTTCTGACATTTTCATTTCTGCCGGGTTTGATCTCTTCTTTGATAAGGATTTAATGGACCGCTTTCGCCGCCAGGATGTTTTTAAAGATGCAACCGGGATTAAAGAAATAAACAATGATTTTACTGAGGCCGGTGTTGATTTACTGGATCCTGAGGGAGATTATTCAGTCTTAAGTATAGTGCCGGCAGTATTTCTGGTTAATAAGGAAGAATTGGACGGAAGAGAGGTTCCTAGAAGCTGGGAAGAAATTTTAAGTGAGGAATTTGCCAACAGTGTCAGCCTGCCTGTCAGTGATTTTGACCTTTTTAATGCAATTTTATTAAATATTTATAAAGCCTATGGCAGAGAAGGTATCCAGAATCTCGGCCGCTCCATGAAAAGAGCTCTTCATCCATCTCAAATGGTTAAAGATGGTGGACGTAAAGCTGATGATCAGCCGGCAATCACAATTATGCCTTATTTCTTTACCAGAATGGCCAAGCGTTTTCCACATATGGAATTTGTCTGGCCGAAAGATGGAGCAATTGTTTCGCCAATCTTTATGCTGACAAAAAAAGAGAAAAATGAACAGATGCAGCCTTTAATTGACTTAATGGCCTCTGAAAAAATGGGTAAAATTCTGGCTGAACAGGGATTATTTCCGAGTGTGCTGCCTGAAGTAAATAATGGACTGCCCGACAATGCTCAATTTATGTGGCCTGGCTGGGATTTCCTGAGAGGGGAAAATCCCGGTGAATTATTAAGAGATTTAGAAGCAGAATTTAATAAGGCTGTGGAGGTGGCTGCAGTATGAATCTAGTAACTTTTTCCGGCCCACCTTCCTCCGGTAAAACCGCTGTGATTTTGAAGACAATAGAAGCAATTCAGCAGCGAGGTTTAAAAGTTGGAGTAGTTAAATTTGACTGTTTATATACAGATGATGATGAACTTTACCGTAAAGCAGGTGTGCCGGTTAAAAAGGGCTTATCCGGCTCTCTCTGTCCTGACCATTATTTTGTTAGTAATATCGAAGAAGTTGTGCAGTGGGGTAAAGAACGAGACTTAGATCTTTTGATTACAGAAAGTGCAGGATTATGTAATCGCTGCTCCCCTTATATCAAGGATATTAAGGCAATCTGTGTTATTGATAACTTAAGTGGAATTAATACCCCAAAAAAAATTGGTCCGATGTTAAAAACAGCAGATATTGTTGTAATTACCAAAGGCGACATTGTTTCTCAGGCAGAAAGAGAAGTTTTTGCCTCCAGAGTCAGTACTGTTAATCCTGATGCAATGGTAATGAATGTTAATGGTCTTACCGGCCAGGGTGCTTTTGAATTTTCAACACTGCTCTATGATGAAGATGACCATATTGATACTGTTACCGGTAAAAAATTGAGATTTTCCATGCCATCGGCTATGTGTTCTTACTGTCTTGGTGAAACAAGAATTGGAGAAGAACATCAGTTAGGTAATGTTAGAAAAATAGAATTAGGTGATGAATAATGGTTAATAAAGATAAGCTGAAAAATTCAAGTATCAATGAAATTATAGAAGAGTATCCCTACACAGAAAGTTTTTTTGAGGGTCAAAAATTAGCAGTTGATGATGCAGATAAAAACTTAAGGGAGATTTTTACAGAGCTGACAGTTGAAGAAATGGAAGACGTAGTTTTTGATGTTGATCAGTTTGCAGATAGTCTGGCATCTCATATTAGAAATATGCAGGAGTTTTTGGGTGAAAATGATTCAGTTGTAGGAACACTTTCCATCCTGGCCGGTAAAGATAAGGATGGTGAGCTGGAAAACTATGATAAACTTGATATTAAAAGTGGGGAAATTATCTCTATAGTTGGTCCTACCGGCTCAGGTAAAAGCCGTCTGCTGGCAGATATTGAATGGACTGCTCAGGGTGATACTCCTACAGAAAGAAAAATTTTGATTAATGATGAAATACCGGATAAAAAATGGCGCTTTACAGGTGGTAAAAAGCTGGTAGCACAGCTTTCACAGAATATGAATTTTGTAATGGATCTTTCCGTGATGGAGTTTTTAAATTTACATGCCGAAAGTCGGCTGATAGACAATCAGGAAGAAGTTGTAGAAAGAATTTTTGCAGAAGCTAATCAACTGGCCGGAGAGCAGTTCAGCCGGGAAGCACAGATCACCAGTCTAAGTGGTGGTCAATCCAGAGCTTTAATGATTGCTGATACAGCAATATTAAGTTCATCTCCAATTATTTTAATTGATGAAATAGAAAATGCGGGGATCAATCGTGAAAAAGCATTAGATCTTTTGGTTGGAGAAGAAAAAGTAGTGCTGATGGCTACCCATGATCCAATATTAGCCTTAATGGGCGATAAAAGAATTATTATTAATAATGGTGGAATTAAAGATATTATTGTTACAACTGCTGAGGAAAAGGAGCTAATGCAGGAATTAAAAGTATTGGATAAGGTTATGACCGATCTAAGAGAAGATCTGCGTTATGGTGAAAATTTGTCCAGAATCAGTGATGAGCTGGCTGCAGTAAAAAATGCTTAGCCAATAAATAAGATATTTAAAAATTAATATTTATTTAATACCATTCTCAAATCCGAGTGAAGTTATTTATAAACTTTCTCGGGTTTTTTTATTTATAAATTTAAATTTTTTCTTTATAATGAATTATAAAATAGAATAATTCAAGAAAATTTTAGAATATGTTTTTAAATAACTTTCATTTCTTAACAGTAGAGGATATAATATAATTAACAGTAAAGATTATTGATTTAAGTCAGGAGGTATTAAATTGAAGATAACTTATCTTGATGGCAAAAGACTTTATTATGCTTTTTTATCAGGAGCAAAAGAAGTTATTGCTAATAAAAAAGAATTAAATAGAATTAATCTCTTTCCGGTTGCCGATGGTGATACTGGCAGCAATTTGACTAGAACTTTGAGTGTAGTAAAAAATGAAGCTGTAAAGGACAATTCTTTAACTATTACTCTTAATTCTATGGGAGAGGCAGCTCTTAAAGGAGCAATTGGCAATTCTGGAATTATCTTTGCTCAGTTTATAAATGGCTTAAAAAATAGTATAGAGCGTGAAGATAGTATTAATGTTAATAAATTTGTTCAGGCAGTAGATTATGCTGTTAATTATACTTATCAGGGTATTAATAATCCGGTAGAAGGAACAATTTTAACAGTTATGAAAGACTGGGCTGAGTCCTTAAAATATCTGCAAAATAAGAGCAGTGATTTTGCAGAAGTAATGGAAGAATCACTGGAGACTGCAGCTGTTTCTCTTAAAAAGACAAAAACACAGCTTAAAGTTTTAAGAGAGGCTGATGTTGTTGACTCAGGTGCTCAGGCCTTTGTACTTTTTTTAGAAGGCATTGTTGATTTTATCAAAAGCGGTAATCTGAATGAGTTAAGTAAAGAAAGAATACCAGAAATTGATAGTATTGCTGAAAAAGAAATAGGAAAAGAAGAAAAGATAGATTTTAGATACTGTACTGAAGCTTATATTGCAAATGTGGATGTGGAAATTGATGAGCTAAGGGCAGATATTTCCGATTTAGGAGATTCCTTAATTGCTGCAGGTGATAAAAGAAAAATGAGAGTCCATATCCATACAAATAAGCCGCCAGAACTTTTTATCAGATTAAATAAATATGCTGATATTCTGGACCAAAAGGCTGATGATATGAAGATGCAGCAGGCAGTTAAATATAATAGAAAACATAAAACTGCAGTTTTAACAGATTCAATTGCGGACCTACCTGCTGAATACAGGGATCAGCATCAAATTCATTTACTGCCCTTAAATATCTTGGTTGATGGAACAAACTATCTTGATAAACTGACCATAGACAGTCAGAATTTTTTTGATATTATAGATGATGCAGAAGAATATCCATCTTCCGCTCAGCCACCTATCAAAAAAATTGAAGATAAACTAAATTATCTGGCAGAACATTATGACTCAATTATTGCAATTACTGTCTCTTCCAAAATGAGCGGCACTTATGATAACTTAACTAAGGCCGCAGAAAATATTCTGGCAGAACATGAAGGGCTCAAAATTGAAGTTATTGATTCCAGGACAAACTCCGGGGCAGAAGGACTGTTAGTTATGGAGGCAGCTGAGCAGCTTGAGGCAGGTAAGGGATTTGCTGAGACAGTTGAATATTTAAAATCTATTCGAGAAAAACTATATATTTATGTCAGTGTCAGCGATTTTAAATATATGGTGCGTGGCGGCAGAGTTAGTCCGCTCAAAGGAAAGGTAGCTGGATTTTTGAATTTAAAACCAATCATTTCTATCAGTCGTGAGGGAGAGGGTATTGCTTTCGCAACTGCCTTTACAAAAAAAGGAAATTATAAAAAAATAAGGTCAATATTAGAGGACCATCAAAAGCAAAATGGGATTAAGCGTTTTGCTGTTGTTCATGGTGATGATTTAAAGAGAGCAAAAAGGTATAAAGATTCTTTTAGCGAATTATTAAATATAGAGGCAGAATTTTTAGAATCTATTTCTCCAATAGTTGCAATGAATGCCGGGAGAGGTAGTACTGCCATTGCATTAATAGAAAAATAAGGGGTTGTTAAAATGTTGAGTTCATTATATTTCCAAATATTTCTTTTAGTTCTATTTTATTTTTCCCTATTCTTTGTTATAGCAGTTTTAAAAAAAGATAATTCAATAGTTGATATTGGCTGGGGCCTGGGTTATGTTTATACAGCTAATATGACACTTTTTCTGACCAACAACTATAATCTGCGCTCTTTTATTATTACCTTTATTGTAACTATTTGGGGACTGCGCTTAAGTTATCATATTTTTAAGAGAAACCTTGGTAAAGGCGAGGATTTCCGTTATGCAAAGTGGAGAGAAAACTGGGATCATTTTTATTTAAAATCCTTTTTAAGGGTATTTATGCTTCAGGGAATACTATTATTTATAATATCCACACCAATTATAAAGATAATTTCTTCTCCTTATTATAGTTTGAAAATCATTGATTTTATTGGACTCTTAGTTTGGGGTATTGGCTTTGCTTTTGAGTCTGCAGCAGATAAACAGCTTAAAGATTTTAAATCTCTACCTGACTCTGAAAAAGATGGACATGTTTTAAAAAAAGGAGTCTGGAAATACACACGGCATCCTAATTATTTTGGAGATGCTTTAGTCTGGTGGGGCTATTATATTATTGCCCTTGCTGTTAGTGGTGGCTGGAAGTTTATTTTTAGTCCAGTGATTATGACATTATTACTGCGTTTTGTTTCAGGTGTGCCGTTATTAGAAAAACGCTATGCTGATGATGAAGAATATCAAGAATATGCAGAGAAGACTAATATATTTTTCCCATGGTTTCCGAAAAAATAAATTAGAACTAGGAGGAACTTATTTTGAGAGAGTTTAAAAAACCAAATCTGATTTTAAGTAAGTGTCTTGAATACTGTAAATGCCGCTATAATGGCGATATGATACCTGATAAATTTGTGCGGATGTTAGAACAGCATGTTAATTATATTAAAACCTGTCCTGAAGTTGAGAGTGGACTTGGGGTTCCCAGAAATTCTGTCCGTCTAATAAAAAAAAATGAAGAATATCGAATGGTTGATTCTATGACCGGTGAAGATCATACAGCAAAAATGGACAGATTTATTGAAGAGTTCACTTCAGAATTAAATGAAGAAGAGATAGAAGGATTTATTGCTAAAAATCGATCTCCTTCCTGCGGCAGCAATGATTCTAAGGTTTATCCAAAAGCAGGAAAGGTGCCTGCTTTAGGAGAAAAAAGAGCCGGGTATTTTACTAAAAAAATATCTGATCAATTTCCTTCACTGGTTATAGAAAATGAGGGTAGACTTAAGAATTTTAAATTAAGAGAAAATTTTTTGATCAAGATTTTTATGCTGGCAGATCTGCGCCATGTAATAGAAAGTAAGCAGATTAAAGAACTGATTGATTTTCACAGCAACAATAAATATTTAATTATGTCCTATAATCAAAATGGTTTAAATAAACTGGGTAGAATTGTGGCTGCTCATGAAAAAGGAAAAACCGAAGAGACAATGCAGAAATATAGGAAACAGCTTATTACAACTCTGAATGTGCTGCCTGACACGGGGAAAAGAGTTAATATGCTGCAGCACATTTTTGGTTATGTGTCATCAGATATCAGTAGAGAAGAAAGAGAATATTTTTTAGACACTCTGCAGGATTTTAGAAAAGAAAAGGTTCCATTTTCACTGCCTTTAGCACTGCTTAGATCCTGGGTGATAAGGTTTAAGGTTGAATATTTGATGCCGCAGACAATATTTAAGCCTTATCCTGAAGGATTGATTGACTTAAGTGATTCTGGAAATGGTAGATTTTAAATAATCCCCCACTTTTAAAAGTGAGGGATTGAGTTTCATTAATCCAGATCTTCTTTAATAGCTGATTGTATATCCTGAGATTTAATTTGAGATTCTGCATATAATTCAGCAACAATATTTAGATGCTCATTTAATTTTTCTATAAAATACAGTAATAAATTAACACTTGATTTATGATATTTATGGAAAAAATTCATTATTTTATCCTTTGGAAAAGAAATTAGTACTAAGGGTTCAATTGCTTTTACATCTCCTTGATAAATATTATTTGTCTTTGAGATTAAAGAGGTTAGACCAAAGAAATCTCCGCTTTCCATTTCTGCTAAAACTACTTCCTCCTGATTTTCAACTTCGTTTTCATTATATTCTGTTATTTTTGCTCTGCCGGAAAGTATAATATAAATTGTATCATCAGGGTTTCCGTGTTTGATGATGAGATCATCAGGTTCATAAGTTTTTACTTCTGATATTTCCATTAAAGATGTTTTTTCTTCATAGTTTAAATTTGCAAAAATTTCTAAATCATCCAGTTCTATGCTCTGTATTTCTTTGGGACTTTGCAGGAGATCATTATTGCTATATTCCAAATCTTCCGGACATAATTGGCTTTTAATAAAGATCTGTCTTAAATTATAAAATTCTTCTCTGGCAAAATCCAATAAATGCCGCCAGTTTTTTTGTACTTCAAGATATTCTTTAAAAACATTTTTGGTGGGTATAGCATCATATTTTGAGATATAAATATTTTTTATTGCACCTTTTGCATTTTCAACCTGGTTTTCAGTTAAATAATCAAGAGCAAGAATTAGATTTGTTTTAGTTACCTTATCTTCCAGATCTTTTTTCATAAATTCTCCTGGATAAGGATCAAAGTCTTCCGGTTCAATTTCGATCATATTTGGCCGTTCTTCCTGACTTTCAATTTTAGCTTTTTCATAAAAAAACCTGTAGATATCCTGTCTCAGCCTTTTCCAGACAGCATGATGTTTACCAGGCGGCAGATGTTTAATAGCCAGCTTATTATCTAAAAAGAAATTAAAGCCAAACATTTTGGCATTAATTAAATAATCAATATCTTCACCACGAGTCATTTCGGGATCAAAAGGAACTATTCGAAAAAGATTGCGGTGAATAACCATTAAACCTCCAAAAGCAAAAGGGGTTTTTTTTAATCTAGGTTCACTGCCAATTATTTTATCAAAGGCCCTTGTTTTGCTGCCAAATCGATTCCAGAAAGTCATCCAGGGCTCAATTTCTACGTCATCATAATATTCATTTTTTCGGTTTAAATAATAACCGGCAACTCCATCTACTGTCTGACCATAGAGGCGCCCTCCTATAAATTCTTCCGCTTTATCCATAAATTCAGGATCTTCAAAAACCTCATCATCATCAATTAAAACTGCTGTATCAGCTTCCATAATATAAGCTGTATATAGACAAATATTGCGGACATTAGAATAACCTTTTAAAGAGAGCAGTTCAGGATTGAGATCTGATTTCTGCCAGTAAATATTTTTTGCAGCCTGGAGCTGATTGTCTCCTATTAAATATGTTTTGACAGGTGGACAGGTTTTTTTAATTATTTCTTCTGCGCGCTGATAGGCCTGGTCAACCAGTTCTGGAGTGGTTACAGCTACCAAAATTATTAATTCAAAATCTTTATTTTTTATTACCTTTAAACTTTCAAGTGTTCTGGCCAGAGTTCCCTCCTGATCAATTGGGGTTGGATGATCATAGATTTCATCCCCCATCTGCCAGCCGGTTTCACTATCACGACCCCAGTAGGTGGGGATTACCATTACTGTTTTCATTTAAGATTCCTCCCCGGAGAGTACTGAGTTATAAACGGCAAGAACTTCGTCAATTACTCTTGCCCAGGAAAATTTATTTAAGGCATACTCTGCTGCTCTTTTACCTTTTTTTTCTTTATCATTATTCTTAAGGGCTGCAATAATTTTAGCTGCCAGATCATCAGAATCATTCATTTTAAAAAGTCTGCCCACATCCTGATTGATAAAATCAGGGAGGCCCCCAGCTCTAGAAGCAATTACAGGTGTACCACAGGCCAGTGCTTCAACTGCAACCAGTCCGAAAGGTTCAACTCTTGAGGGTACAATTGATAAATCTGCACTGCTGTAAAAAGCGGGAAGATCATCTTGCGGCAGATTACCCAGAAAATGAATATTTTTAAGATTTAGTTTTTCGACCTGAGCTTTTAATTTATCTAATAATTCTCCATGACCAATAATCAGGGTCATAGTATTTGGAAATTCTCTTTCATATTTTTTAGCTGCTTTAATTAGGAGGTCTACACCTTTGAAATCTGTTAATTTACCGACAAAAGTGATTAGATAATCTGGATTTTCTTTTATTTCGGGAAGGTATTTCTGAATTAATTTTAGTCTATCGGTTTCCAGTGGTTTAAATAAGTTATCATCAACACCATTTAGTATTTTAACTAATTTATTGTCTTTAATGAAGTAATATTTTTTTACATCCTGGTTTACCTGATCGGAGATTGTAATAATTTTTTCAGCACCAGCAGTACCTTTAAGAGCTATTTGTCGGTAGCGTTTGTCTTTTTTATATCCTTTTATATCTGTTCCGTGAGCGGTAATTACATAAGGAATATTAGTCTGCAGCGCTGCATAGGGAGCAACCCATAGATGCTGACAGTGAATTATATCAGGTTTAAAATTCTGACTTATTTTTTTTATAGTTCGGATGAATTTATTTAGATAATCATTCATTTCCTGTCTTGTTAATTTGTAAAATTGATTATTGCTTTTAGGATGAGTCGTAAAACAGGGAAAATTATAATCAATTATTGTTTCTACAGGAAATTGATAACTGTCATTTATTTCATTATCTACCACAACTACTTTAACCTGATGTCCTTTATCAATTAACCGCTGAGCAATATTTTTAGTATAAACACCACTGCCTGAGCCTTCAAGAGGAAAATGATTGATCAGTAAAACTTTCATAATTTTCTGCTCCTTTCAATAATTTTATCAGTGACAGAGTTCCAGTTTGCTGATAAATCTTCATAATTTTCTACCATCTGATCCAGCTGCAGCCAGGCTGCAGAAAAAATTTCCGGTAAAAGATTAAAATCATCGTTCTGCGCGTATTCTGCCAGTAGAGGTGCACCTACTACCAGAGCATTTTTTTGTATTTTATAAATTTGTTTAAACTTTTCTCTGCTGATAATATTCTTTTTTTTTAAATACCAGTTTAAAAAGGGATTTCTTCCCAGCCAGCCAGTACAGGCATAAAAAAGACGTTTCTGAACATTTTTGTCTTTAATATCAGGTTTTTTAGGGAAGTTACCATAAAGATCATGGAAGATAGGAGTATCTATATCAATGATCTGTTTGTTTGTAGAGGGAATTTCTAATCCCATTAGTGTATCTTCACCTCTGCCTAAATATAATTCTCCATTATAAATATATGTTGTAGAATAGTAAGGGCATATTTTTTTTATATAATGTAAGTCTACTGCATGATTACCGCCCAGTATTTTATTTGTTTTTCTGATATTATTTTGTTCAGGGTCAGCAAGAGCTAAATTATTTTCCAAATTCTTTATTTTTTTATAAGCACCGGTTTTCTGCAGGCCGATAAGGAGTTCTTTTGCACCTTTAAATTTGAGGGGTGGAATTATATAATAACCTGAATAATCGCTGGTGGTGACAACAACATTTTCCTTTTCTAAATGAAAGAGATGTCTGCCAAAAAAATTAATTACCTGTGTATTACCTGCAGCAGAAAGAAGAAGGCGGGGTTTAACATCTGTATCTATAAAAAAAAGATAATCGATTTTGGGGACTGTAATAAGAGCCTTTAATAAGACTAAATTACGTCTTTTACCATAGGGAATTAATTCATAATAATCAAACTCCGGGGTTCTTAGAAAAAAATCAATTTCTTTTTTACTGAAACCTGTAATTTTAAGTTCTTCTCTGAGTTCAGGATCATAGTTTAACTGAATTAAATCCACATCTACAGTCTGCCGCAGTCTTTCTAAACTTTTTTCTTTATAGCCGTGTGAATAACAGATAATTAATCTATCTAACTCGTAACCATGTGCTCTAGCATTGGCAATAAAATTCATAAAAGGATGGATAGAATTGAGATAATTTGTGATTGCACCCAGTGCTATTCTTTTCATTTCCTCCCCCTTTTTTAAGATTCAATAAAACAGATACTACTGTCCGGCAAGATAGCGGTAAACTATATCCTCAACAGTTATAATGCCAACTAATTTTTTTTGATCATCAACTACAGGTAAACCACTAATCTGATGTTCTGCCATAATTTGAGCGGCTTCCTGGATCCTCTGCTTTTCATTAATTAAAATTAAATTTTCACTCATAAAATCTTTAATGGGAGCTTCCCTTTCATGTTCTATCATCAGGTCACCATCTGTTACAATTCCAACCAGATTTTTATCTTTTATAACCAGCAGTCTTCCTATGTTGTGATAAGAAAGAAGCCGTGTAGCCTCTTTAACATTACTATTTATATCAATAGTTATAGGATCTTCTGTCATAATCTCTTTGACTTTCATTATTTGTCCTCCTTTATATTTAAATTAAAAAAATTCTTAATATTAATATATTTCTTGCTCAAATAAGAAAACCCTCTTTTTTAAAGAGGGGTTTTTTCATCAGTACCAGGTAAAAACGGCCGTTTGGTACCTGGTACCATTATGCTTTTTGTACCTGGTACCAATATATATTATTCCCATTCGGTGTGGAAGGTTCCTTCTTCATCTTTGCGCTGATAGGTATGGGCACCAAAGAAATCACGCTGGGCCTGAATTAAATTTGCAGGCAAATTTTCAGATTTTAGACTGTTAAAATAGTCCAGAGCAGAGTGGACAGCAGTAAGCGGCAGGCCTGATTGAGCTGCAGTTGTTATTAAAGGTGCAATTTCCTCGGCAGCAGCATTTAACTGTGCTTTAAACTGCTGAGATGTAATTAAAGTATTCAACTGCATATTTTCTGTAAATGCCTGCTGTATTGGTTCTAAAAGACCTGAGCGAATAATACAGCCATCTTCCCAGATACGGGCAATTTCTTTGTAGTTTAATTTATAATCATATTCTTCGGAAGCAGCCTTTAAAAGCTTGAATCCTTCAGCATAAGCAATTACAGAAGCAAAATAGAGGGCTGATTTTAGCAGAGGCAGCATTTGTTTTTTTTCTGCTACAGCTCTACTGCTTCCAGCAAATTGAGCAGAAATTTCTATTCTTTCTTTTTTAAGAGCTGACATTAAGCGGGCATTTACTCCTGCATTAATTGTTGGAATTGCAGTGCCCAGATCTAAAGCACTCTGTATGCTCCATTTACCTGTACCTTTGTGTTTTGCTTTATCAAGAATTAAATCAATTAGTTTTCTACCAGTTTTAGGGTCATCTTTTTTCATAATCTTAGCGGTGATTTCTACTAAATAAGAATCAAATTCCTGATTCCATTCAGCAAAAATTTCTCCCATTTTTTCCGGTTTTAACTGCAGTACTTTACGCATATAATCATATATTTCAGCCAGAACCTCCATAATTCCATATTCAATACCGTTGTGAACCATTTTTACATAATGGCCGGCAGATCTGGGTCCTAAATAACTGACACAGGCGCCTTTTTCAGTTTGGGCAGCTGCATCTTCCATGATATCTGATATTTCAGCATATGCGTTTTCATTCCCTCCGGGCATAATTGAGGGACCGTGCAGAGCTCCATATTCACCACCACTAATTCCGACTCCAAGGTAGCGAATTCCCTTTTCTTTCAGATTCTCTAATCTTCTATTGGTGTCTTCAAAATAAGAATTACCTCCATCAATAATAATATCATCTTCTTCTAAATAGGGGAGCAGGCTGTCAATAACTAAATCAACCGGTTTTCCTGCTTTGATCATCAGCATAATTTTCCGCGGTTTCTCAAGTGAAGAAACGAAGTCCTCCAGATTATAGGCCGCTTTAATATCCTGATTTTCAACTTTATTATTAATAAAATTCTCAGTTTTGCTTTCTGTACGATTATAGACTGTGATTGAATGATTGCGGGCAATATTAAGTGCCAGATTCTGCCCCATAACTGATAGTCCAATTAAACCAATTTCATATTTTGCCATTTATTACTACCTCCTCTTAAACAGTTAAAACAGATAAAAAATTATTTGAATAATTTGAGCATAGTTTCGATTTCTCCATTTTCAAATAAATAAGCTCTACCGGGAAGGCCGTCACTGTCTGCAATTTTTAGTAGTGAAAGCAGTAATATATAATTTCCGGCTGGAACTTCATTTAACCTCAGACCTTCCAGAATCATTATTTTTTTCTTCAGCAGTTTTTTATGAGTAGGATGTTCAGCCTGAGCCCTTTCTATACCATTTGTATCAATTCCCACACCTTTAATCTTTTGCTCAACTAAATATTCCGCTCCACTTTCAGCTAAATAGATAAAATTTTCAGGTGTTTCTTCCAAAAATCCAGGCTCAGAATTTTTAGTCTTTAAAATTACAAAAGAATTTTCATCTATTTGATAATTTTTTAGATCAGCTGCTGTAATTTTTTCTTCCAGCTCAGTTAAATCTATAAGCTGGGCCTGATAAAAAGGACTTTCTGCAAAAAATAAATTTGCATTTTCTCCTTCTTCCAGCATGTGTAATGGTGCATCAACATGGGTTCCGGTGTGTACATTCATCTGCAGTTCAGATTCGTGGGCATCACCCTGACTGAAATCCCTAACTGTTGAGAGACGAGGTCTAATTTCGTCTTTACCTTTATAAACCAGCATATCTTTTTTGATTGTCATTGAAATATCATACATAAAAAAACCTCCCTTGAAAACTAAAATACATAAACTCAATTATTTTTTAATTAATTTTTTTGTAAATTATTCTTTGTCCAGCCAGCTGCGTCCATCAGCTTCCAGCAGTTTGTCAGCTGCTTTAGGGCCTTCACTTAATGCAGGATAATGATGAAGTTCAATGTTTTCCTCCGCACATTTTTTCTGAATTTGATCGATAAATCTCCAGGAATATGAAACCTCTTCCCAGCTGGTAAAGAGAGTTTTATCACCGGCTATCATATCATAGATTAGCCCCTCATAATTTTCTGGTGAATTAAAATACTGATGACAGCTCTGACAGAATTCCATCTCAACCGGGACAATTTTATTATTACTGGCCGGTTTACGGGTATTGAACCTCAGGGAAATCCCCTCTTCCGGCTGAATTTTGATAAATAAAAGGTTGCTGTCCAGTTTTTGATTCTGCAGATAAGCTGGATGGAAATTATCCTTAAACTCAATTGCAATTGCTGCTTCTTTTTTATTTAATCTTTTACCTGATTTAAGATAAATCGGAACATCTCGCCAGCGCTCATTATTTAAAAAGAGTTTAAGTGCCATAAAAGTAGCAGTTTCTGAGTTTGGATCAATTTCTTTTTCGTCTTTATAGGCTTTGATTTTCTGTTCATCAACAGTGTTTGAATCATACTGGCCGCGGACAATATGCTCATCAATATCACATAAATCATTATCAGCCAGTTCTTTAAAAACTTCAACTTTTTTATCAGAAATTTCTTGAGCTGTTAAATTTTCTGGTTCTTCCATAGCAATCAACGATAAAACCTGAAGTATATGATTTTGAAACATATCTTTAATTACTCCGGTATCATCATAATATTTACCCCGGTCCTTAACACCCTCCGATTCATTTAAATAGATCTGTATATTGTCTATATGCTTTCTATTCCAGAGAGCTCTAAAAATAGGATTGCTTAATCTGATTACCATTATATTTTGTATCATTTCTTTGCCCAGATAATGATCTATTCTGAAAATATTTTTTTCAGAAAAAATACTGCTGAGGGTGCTGTTCAGTTTTTCAGCTGAATCAAGATTATGGCCAAATGGTTTTTCAATTACCAGTCTGGAATCATTATCTTTGAAACCAACATTCAGCAGGTCGAACTCCTGCAGTTTTTCTGCAATTTCGGCAAAAAACTTTGGAGCAGTTGCAAGATAGAAAATACGATCGGAAATACTCTCTTTTTCCGATTTATGAGCAAGATGTTTTCTTAAATTTTCAAAATCATGATCATCTTTAAAAGAAAGCTCAAAATATTCTATATGATCTTTTAAAAGCTGCCAGATTAGATTATCAACCTTTTCTTTTTTATTCTGCAGTGAATTATATAATGCTTCCAAGTAATCATTTTCACTTTCATAACGTCTTCCTGTAGCTATAATTGTATAATTATCCGGCAAAATACCTTTTTCAGCTAAATTATAAAAAGCAGGGATTATTTTATTGTGTGTCAGATCCCCAGTTCCACCGAATAAGATAAATTGAAAATTATTTTCAATATTTTTGTCATTTGGACCTTTGTAAAGTTTATCTAATCTATTTTCCAATTAAAACACCTCCAATAGCTACAATTAACTTAACATAATTACTCAGATATTGCTGTTAATAGATTAACACTCTAAAAACCCAGTTCTTCACCAACTAAGATAACCTTTATTCTGCCATTATGGCGAGAACGGCGGGTAATAACTGTCTGACAGCAAATCGTATCATCAATCTGACAGCTGCTGCAGTAACCTATTTTTGCACAGGGAGTTTTTTGGTTTAAACGGATAGAATTAGCCGGTGCAGCCTGGTTGCGCACTCTTTTTACAGCACTTTCTTCATCAACAGTAACTTTATTCATTCCTGCAACAATAATTACATTTTTTGGACCATAAATTAAGGCGGCGAGACGATTACCATTGCCATCTACATTAACTAATTTTCCGGACTGGGTAATTGCATTAGAGCTCATAAGATAATAATCAGCATTTAGGGCATCATGATATATTTTTTCTACTTCCTCGGAATTTTCAGCGGCTGCTCTATCAAGCAGTTGATAATCTCCACTTTTTAGTTTGTCAAAAATATTAATTTCTATCAGAGTTTTTGAACCACCCCAGGAAATTGTAGAATTGTTTTCAATTAAATCAAGCACCTTATTTCTGGCAGCTTCGGCATTTTCAACAAAACAGGCTTCGATATTTCTTTTTTCAAAATTCTTGATCAGGTTTTCAGCTTTAATTTTGTAATAATCTTTTTTAGTACTCATTATAATTCTCCTCTCATAATTTATCTCTCACTAATATTAATTGTACAAAAGACCTTAAATTACCTGCTTTATTTAATTAATTGTCTAAAATAGTGGAAAAATCTTTTGAAATCTGCTATCATAATAATACATATTATATAAAAAACTCAAAGGAGTTGATATGATGAGTAGTGTAAATGCTGCAATGCAGAATCAGGTTGCAAGTGTTCAGCAGGCTATGAGTATGTCTGGTATGCAGAAATCTATGGGACAGAGTGCTGATCAGGTATCAAAACTTGTTGAAGGTATGGAAGAGACTTCGCAGGCTGTTCAGCAGTCTCGTGCAGCTGGCCCAGGTAAAGGTCAAAATGTCAATTTAATGGCTTAGAAATATTAGAATTATCTGAAGGGCCTTAATAGGGTCCTTTTTTTGTGTATGATGTTAAATTTTTTATTAGCTAGGAAATTATACCTAATGGTTTGTTGGGGATGACGGATTCGATATCCTAATACTAACTCATCTATTCGTAATAAAAAAGAGTTAGTGAAACATTTTCGGTTTCATAATTTCCGCTATCAACAAAATATAACCTTAATGTATTACAGATGTCCGAAGGACATTTTGTTCATTTTTGGATATAAATTATTATATAAGTCTATAATGAGGTGAGAATTTTGTCTGTAAAAAAGTATAAATATTTATTATTTTTTATTATTATCTTAATTATTTGTTCACCTGTGATTTCTGCTGTAGAAAACAATCAGCAAAAAGAAGTAAATAATAAAAAAATGACTATTGCTTTTGTACCCCGTTCTCTAGAAAACCCCATTTTCTTAGATGCATTTGAAAACTCCCAAAAAAAAGCAGTTGATTTAGGAGTGAATCTGGAGTGGGTAGGTTCTTTTAGTTTTGATTCTGAAGAGCAGCTTAAAATTATCGATAGTCTAATCGAAAGAGAAGTAGACGGAATGGTTTTAAGTGTCAATGACAGTCCTGAGTATGACAAAATAATCAATCGGGCTGTAAAAGAGGGGATAGCAGTTGCTACCTTTGATGCTGATGCACCAAATAGTAATAGATTGTTTAATATAGGTATAGATAATTATGAGGCCGGAAAGGTTACAGCTGAAGGACTGCTGAAAGTTCTAGATGAAAGAAGTATTGATTATAAAGATTCCGATAAGCAGTTAAATACCATGATTATGACCGGTGTTAAAGGGGCTCTAAATTTAGAGAAAAGAATAAATGGGTTCCGAGACAGGGTTGAGGATACTAATATTGTAGTTGAAGATATTATTGAAAATCAGGATAATGTTAATCTGGCAGTAGAATTACTGGAGCAGTATGTTCAAAAAAACCCGGATGTAGACATTATATTTTTTGTAGGAGGCTGGCCCTTTTATGTACCGGCTGAGGCTTTACCAAATTTTCAGCACTGGGCAGAAGAAGGTGGAGTTGCAGTTGGTATTGATATTTTCTATGATGCACTTGTGCTTCAGGATAGAGGATTGATTCATTATCTGGTGGGACAGGATATGTCAACTATGGGTTCTAAAGGTTTATCAACATTATATAATTATATTAAATATGGAATTAAGCCTCCAGAATATATAAAAACAGGATTGGAAGTAGCTAATAAAGATAATTTAGATAAATTGTTAAGAATACATCAACCCTGGCGAGTTAAGTAAGGCGGTAATTTAATGCTTAATAAATTTTTTAAAAAAATTGCAAAAGGAATAGGAATCCATACATTGCGGACCAGACTAATTATCTCTTTTTTGATAATTGGACTGCTGCCGATATTACTTCTGGGTTTTTTATCATTTAATATTTATCGGGGAGCGATCAATGATCGAATAAGCAATTATTCTCAGGAAATGGTCAGGAGGATGGAAAGAGATTTAGAAGATTATATAGATGAAGTTGAAAGATTTTTGAGCAAAGAACAGGATTTTTATATTAATCAGTTTATTAAATTGACTCAGGTTAATGATTTTAGAAACAGCAGAAAATATGCCTTTAGAATCTGGGAGGATTTTAATAATGTCAAACAGCTGAAACCAGGCCTGGAGGATGTAGCCATAACTTTTCAGGATGGAAGACGGATCAGCAGCTATGGAACTTATAATATTAATATAGATAATTTTGAAGAACAGCTCTATTCAGCTCATAGTAGTGACACATTTTTTACTTCTCCCTATAGTAATTATTTGCAGGAAGAAGTTGTTACAATGGCTAAATATTATTATCCGGAAATAGCTGAAGAAAATGTTTTGATTTCTGCAGATATTGATTTAGATGTACTGGCTGATTTGACTGATTTTAATTTAGGAGAGAAAAGCTTTTTTTTAATTGCTGATCAGAATGGGGATATTATTTATCATCCTGATCAGGAAAAAATTGGTGAGAGAAGCTTTTATTATAATGATGGCTTTCCGGACCGCAAGGTAAGTTTAAATGGAGAGCAGTACTTATTAACTTCTACTTATTCTGAATCTGCAGGCTGGTATATTATCAGTATGGCCTTTGCTGATGAAGTAGAAGCAGAATTAAACTATATTACTGATCTGACAATTTATATGACAATAATTATTTTAATATTAATAGTTTTATTAACATTATACTTATCTTCATCTTTATCTAAACCTATAAAGAAACTGCAGGAATTGACACATCGGGCTTCTGAAAATGATCTTTCAGTAAAAATTGATATCAGTGGTGATGATGAGATTGCAGAGTTAGGGCAGAGTTTCAATAAGATGATCAGAAGAATTAATAAATTAATGGAACAGAATGTAAGAGAACAAAAATTATTAAGACAGCTGGAAATGGAAAGTCTGGATAACCAGATTAAACCCCACTTTATTTACAACACCCTGGATCTAATCATTGGCTTATTGGAAAATAATGATTTTGATCGGGCAACACATATGGTTGAAGCGCTTGGTAAATTTTTCCGACTCAGTTTGAGTCATGGTAAAGAGATGGTTTTAATTAGAAATGAAATTAAACATGTTAAAAATTATCTTTTTATTCAGCAGTTCAGGCATGGAGAAGAATATGAATATATAATTGATATCGATGATTTTGAAATAATGGATAAACATATTCCTAAATTAATACTGCAGCCAATTGTAGAAAATGCAATTTATCACGGCCTACTGCCTGCTGAGAATAAGGGATTAATTATTGTTAAGGGCTACAGGGAAAACAAAAATATATATTTTAAAATTGTAGATAACGGAGTAGGCATAGCTGCTGAAAAGCTTGAAGAAATCAATAAAATATTAAGTGGAGAAATTGAAACTGATGATCAGCAGAAATATTTTGGTCTGCGCAATGTAAACCAGCGGTTAAAGCTGATGTATGGTGGTAGTTCTGGCCTTGAAGTATTAAGTGTTGAGGGAGAAAAAACCACAGTCATCATCAGAATCGATCAAAGAGGAGGAAATTGATTTGGACTATAAATTACTGCTCGTGGATGATGAAAAACCAATTAGAGAAAAATTGGTTAATAATACTGATTGGAAAAAGGAAGGTTATCAGATATTTGCTGCTTCAAATGGAGAAGAAGCGCTTGATTTCATCAAGGAAAATGGCATAGATATTCTGGTAACTGATATTCAGATGCCTAAATTGAGCGGAATGAATTTAATAGAAAAATCAAGAAAAAACAGTGAGCATCTAAAGGTTATAGTGATTTCTGGTTTTGCTGAATTTGAATATGCTCAAAAATCAATTCGGTTTGGTGTCAATGATTACCTGTTAAAGCCCTTCAGATCAAAAAAGCTGCTTGCTGTTATTAATAAAGCAAGGGATGAATTGATTAAAGAAAAAAATGATGAACAGCGTCTGTCTATTTTAAGAGGAGAGATTTCTAATTATATTAATAAAAATAAGTTAGATAGCATTTATAACTGGTTAATTGATGATCAATTTTTTCAGCATCAGTCTTTAATAATGGACAGAATAAATTTAGATGCTGTTTTAAAAAGAGGAACTAAGGAAAATGTGCTTAAAACTGTAAATAAAATAATTGAAGGATTAGAAAGCATAGAATTAAATAAGGAAAAATTATATGTTGTTTTGAATAATTTAATTCTGGAAAGCTTCAAAATTATTAAAGATTTGGATTATGGGGCAGAAGATTTAATGAAAATTATCAATAAAGATAGAATTGAAAAGATAGATTATGATAATTTAAAAGAAATAGAAATTATTTTGAAAGAATTTCTGCTCAGAATACATAATTTAATATCTTTTAATCCAGATCAGAAAAACAAAAAAATAATAAATGAGATGAAAGAATATATAGCAGCAAAATATCAGGATGGAATAACTTTAAGTGAGATGGCCCTCAAATTTAATCTGAGCACCGGCCATTTGAGCAATCTTTTTCACGAAGAGACCGGAGAAAGCTTCAGTGATTATCTCAATATGATCAGGTTAAACAAAGCTAAAGAGCTTTTGAAAACAACTGATGATAAAATTTATCAGATTGCAGATCAGCTTGGATTTAATGATGCCTATTATTTCAGCTCCTGGTTTAAAAAACTGGTTGGAGCCTCTCCAACAACCTATAGGGATAATATAAACCTTTTATAATTATAATTGTAAAATGAACAGATAAAATCAAATAGATCGCGAAGATCTCCAGCTTACAATTTTAGGCTGGGGATTTTTTGTTTTCTATTTTTTAGATTCTTGTCATATTTTTATATTAATGAATTTATACGAATAGTATTTTTACAAAGGCAACCTGTTTTTGAATGACTCTAGAAAAAATCTGCAGTCAGGAGGATGAAA
>JBKHDA010000004.1:0-64096 GCA_046541575.1 Halanaerobium sp.
AACTAACTGCTCCTGCTAAAAATATTAGCAGGAGTTTTTTCTCTGCAAATAAAATCAAAAATTATTTCTCCTACATAGGTTTGAAATATAGCTTAATCTGTATTAGAATATAAATAGTCTTGAGATAAAATTTCTAGATTGCTTCTACTTCTTAGTTTAGTTCCAATTATGGCTGCGTCTGCTCTTTATTAATTACAGCTACAGCAAATTAGAAGCAGGAATAATTATTGTTATAAAGAATAGTTATATTATAGGCTTAAAATTTTTATATATTTGATAAAGGAGTGGAAAAATGATCTGGAAAGATGAATATAAAATTGGAGTAGAATTAGTTGATCAACAGCATAAAGAACTATTTAAGCGTTTAGGAAATTTTATTCAGAAAGTAAGAAGTGATAAAGAAGAATCGGAAAAGAAGGAAGAAGTGGAGAAGACTTTAAATTTTATGGGCGAATATGTTGCTTTTCTATTAAGTAGCACTTAAAAGCTCCTGTAGGGGCTTTTTTCAGTTTAGGCAGGATAATTTTTTTAGCTATAGAATAATGTATATAACAGTTATTAATTTAAATCTAAAGGCTGAAATAATTATAGATGGAGGCAGAAATTATGGAAGAAATTTATCAATATAATAATTATAAATTTTTAGAAAAGCTGTACACTCCAATTGGAATTTTACTGGCCGGAATTTTACTACAGTTTTTTTATCCGGGTATTGGTTTTTATCAAAGAATATTAATTTATTTGGTTTATCTTTCAGGGGTGCTTTTATTTATTTTTGATACTCTACCAATTATTATTAGCAGTTATAAAGTTTGGAATAAAGAAGTTATCCTGACCAACAGAACTATTGTTGTTAAAGGTGATGATCATTTAAATACCATAGTTATTAATAGAAAAGATATTGAGCGGATAGTTTTTAGATCCTTGAGGGGCGAAGATGTAGAAATTCCTCATTTTCGCAAGCTTGAAAATATAGATCAAAAATTACATGAGCTGGCAGGCAGAAAATTTATTGTAGAATATGAATCAGAAACTGCAGAAGAGGAATTGATCTTATATTTAGAGCTGCTGCCGGAAGAGTTTTTGGAAGACTTTATTAAATGGTACCAGGCCGATATTGCTCTGAAATAATAAATAAATTTTATAAGATGCTTTTTCTTAACCAGGTTACACACTTTTCGCCTGACAAAAACCTCCCCTAAATCTCTTAGAGATTTAGGGGAGGTTTTAAATCTTTTATGATATTTTCATCAATAAATAAAGGTATTTCGACATAATTAGATAATTAATATAATAAGACGTTATAAAAGTAACATATTGGAAGTTTTATCTAAAAATAAATACGAAATGCTGTAGGTTCTAAGGAAGAATGCTCTATAAATTCCAGGAAGTATATTATTTTTTAATTATTATTAATAATTGGGCAATTTATTTTTTTATATAGATAGGTAAAATTTACTAATGATAACTGTTAAAATTAATAAATTAATAATCTTGATTAAATATATTTTGTGATTGATGAATATTAAAAAAGAGGTGAGCTTAGATGAGTAATAAGCGTAAATATAACAAAGAAATTCCAATTGAAACTCAAAATAAATGGCAGAAAATTTTAAATATACTTGTTAAAATAGCTGGTAGTTCTGATGCTTTAATCACCAGATTTGATCCTCCCTTCCTTGATGTTTTTAAGGCAAGTGAGAATATAAAAAATATATTTAAAGAAGGTATGCGTGTTACTTTATCAGGACATTACTGCAGTGAAGTTATTAATAATAAGAAAAGGGTAATGATCTTAAATGCTGTAGAAAATAAAAAATGGAAAGACTATAAAGATGCTCAATCTGGTTTTAATGCCTATCTTGGTTATCCTTTGAAATGGCCTGATGGAAAAATATTTGGTACTTTTTGTATTCACCATAAAAAACCACATAATTTTTCTGAGCAGACCCAGGAGATTATGCTGGAGTTCAAGGAACTAATAGAATCTCAACTTGAAATTATTAATAAAAATATAGAAATAAAGAAAGACAAAAAGATAATAAAAGAGAAAGAAAAAAAACACGAAAATTTAGTTAAAGAAGCACCGATTGGTATTTTTGAAACTACAGCTCAGGGTAAAATAATTTCAATCAATAAAAGTATGGCAGAAATTCTTGGTTTTTCAAGTGTAGAAGAGACATTAACACATTATAGTGAATTAAAAGAGAATCTTTATCATAAGCCAAAAAGAAGAGAAAAATTCATAAATAAATTAATTGATAATGGTAAGATTAACAACTTTGAATATGAAGCGATAGGAAAAAATAAAGAGCATAAGTGGATCAGTATGAATGCGAGAAAAGGAAAAAGAATTAACGAGGATGATTTTTTAATAGAAGGATTTGCTTTTGATATTACAGCCAGAAAAAATAGGGAAGAAAAAATTAGAGAACAAAAAGAAGAACTTTCCGCTTCTTTTGAACAATTAACTGCTTTTAATGAGGAAATTATGGCTATGAATGAAGAATTGGAACAGTCTATTGAGGAAATAAATTTACTCAATCAAAGATTTGTTAATATGATTGAACTTATTTCTAATATGGATGATAAAAAACTGCTCAATGAAAAAGAATTTTTTTCTAATTTATTAGAGCATGCTATAAAGATAATTCCAGAAGCTGATTACGGCAAGATATGTATTATAAATAATCAGAACAAATGCGAATTTATAGATGCAGTTGGACATGATATTGAAATTTTAGAAAAAACAAAAATTGATAAAAAACTGCTTTTCCACAGAGAAAATAAAATTGTAAATAAAACAAATAATTATTTTTTTGATATTAATAAATTGAAATCAGAAACAAAAAAAGATTTTTTAAATGCATTAAAACCTATCAAAAGTTCATTATATATAAATATAAGAATAGACGATCAGACCGTCGGCCGCATAGGGCTTGATCTTAAAGAAAACAGCAGCAGAAAATTCAGTGATACCTCAAAAAAAGTCTTAAACTCTTTTTCAACTTTAGCTTCTTCCTTTTTTGCCTTTAAAAGATTTGATGATTTACAGACTAATTTTACGAAAGAATTAATAACTTCTATTATCAAAATTATGGAAATGTATGATCTTTATACAAAAGGTCATTCTGAGAATGTAGCAAAATTAGCTTCTGCAATAGCCAAAGAAATGAATCTTTCTAGACAAATAATAAGAGATACCTACTGGGCAGGGCTGGTTCACGATATAGGCAAATTACTCGTACCAATCAATATTTTAAATAAAAAAGCAAAATTAACTGATCAGGAATATGAATTAATCAAGAAACATCCTGTCTGGGGAAATAAAGCTTTGAGTAGTTCTAAGATTTTAAGTCCAATAGCTAATTATATGCTTTATCATCATGAAAGATGGGATGGTAAGGGCTATCCTGAAGGCCTGAAGGGAAATGAGATTCCTTTAATTTCTCAGATTTTAGGGGTGGCAGATGCCTGGGATGCAATGCTGTCTGAAAGAGCCTATCGTAAATCATTAAGTTTTGGAGAAGCTTTAAATGAAATAAAGGATAACAAAGGGACTCAATTTTCTCCTCAGGTTGTAGATGCTTTTATTAAAATTATTGAGAATGATAAAATTGAAGAACTGCAGCAGGATGTTTTAGATAATGAAATCAATAAATCTAAAAGTGAAAATCAGCTATTAAAAAGCAGAGTTAAATCCGAAGAATTGTTTGAACAATCTAATGAAGGAATAGTAATCTTAGATGAAAATTTCCGCGTTATAAGAGCAAATAAATATTTTATTAATATGTTCAGGTATGATAAGCAAAAAATTATAGGTAAAGAAATTAACCAGATAGTACCAACAGATAAAACCAGTGAAGTGGAACACCATATTCATAAATTAGAAAAGGGCGAAAATATAGTCTCAAATACTGTTAGAAAGAAAAAAAATGGAGATACTATTAAAGTCTCAGTCCAGGCCTTTCCAGTTTCTCTGGATGGAGGCAGTATTAGTTACTATGTTATTTATAGAGATATTACCGAACTGGAAGAAACAAAGAAAAAATATAAAAGTATTAAAGATAGATATCAGGCGCTTTTTGAAAATGAGAATACAGTTATGTTAATTATTGACCCAGATAACGGTGAGATAGTTGATGCGAATCCTGCAGCAGAAATCTTTTATGGCTGGAGCAAAGAAATACTTACTTCAATGAAAATAACAGAGATAAATGTTCTAAACAAAAAAGAAGTAGAAGAAGAAATGCAGCAGGCAAAGAGCAAAAATAAAAATTATTTTAATTTCAGACATAAAATATGTAATGGAAAAATAAAAGATGTAGAGGTTTATAGTCAACCAATACCATTTGCAGAAAAAGAATATTTATATTCCATTATTCATGAGAAAAAATAAAGATAAAAATTATATTGAAGCTGAGGGGTTAATGCAGAATAATTTGTGTTAATCCCATTTCTTTATTTGTTAAACTGCAGTTTAGATTGAGGTTTGATAGAGACAGATGTCTAAGATATATACTGCAACAGAATTTAAACTTAAGTTGATCAGATTATACCTGGTGTTTTGTTTTACAATCAAAATTTATCTTTCAAAATAAAGGTTTTTAGACATAAATCGACAATACTATATATAATAACTTAGATTAAAGATTGAATTCCTGACTTTTTGTATAAAATTATTATCAGAACAAAAATATTCATTGGAATTATGAGCAAATAAAATATATAATATTAGAAAAACTGTATAAAAAGAAAGGAGTTTATACATGTTAAAAAATCTATTATCCACAGGTATAGATAATTTAGATGGGATATTAAGAGGAGGATTAATTCCAGGTAGATTTTACCTGCTTCGTGGAGGCCCAGGTACTGGAAAAACAACTCTGGGACTGCATTTTTTGATAGAAGGTTTAAGCAATAATGAAAAAGTACTTTTAGTTACTATGACTGAAGATATAGAGAAAATTAAAGAAAATGGGAAAAAATTTGATTTTCCTATGGATAAAATTAATTATATAGATTTAAGTCCTGGGGCAGATTTTATATCAGAGAATAAAGACTATGATCTTTTTTCTTCTGCTCAGAGTGAACAGAAACCTCTAATTGAAAAATTAACAAAAAAAATAGAGGAATTAAAACCTGATAGAATCTTTTTTGATGGTTTTACCCAGTTAAAATATTTAAGCTCGGATAATTTTAAGTTTAGAAAACAAATTTTATCTTTTATGCAATTTGTGAAAAAATATGCCTCTACAATTTTATTAACCTCAGAAGTAGGTGTTTCTAATCCTGATGATGACTTACAGTTTATGGTAGATGGGATTATAAATATTGTCTATGAACATCAAAATTATTATTTGGAAATAACAAAATATCGAGGCTCAGGTTTTCAAAAGGGAAAACATGCTATGAAATTCAAAAATGATGGGATTAAAATTTATCCTCAATTAGAACTTAAAAAGAATAATCTTGATTATGAAGCAGAATTATTTTCTTTTGGTATTTCAGAAATAGATAAATTACTTCATGGAGGTATAGAAAGAGGTACTACAACCATTATCACCGGTCCTACTGGGGTTGGCAAGACCTCTCTTGGAAGCCAGTTTATTAAAGCTAATAGTGAAAATGATTTAAAATCAATCATCTATACTTTTGAAGAAAGTTATAATACATTAATTGAGAGAAGTAATTCTATTAATATCCCTTTAGAGCAGCTGCAATATGAAAAAAAAGTTTTTGTTAAAGAAATTAATCCTCTAGAGTATACACCAAATGAATTTGCATCTGAAGTAATCGCAGATGTAAGGGAAAAAGATATAGCTGTAGTTTTACTGGATTCGATAGCAGGCTATTTTCTTACTTTTAATAATCCTAATGAAAAGCAGAAAATGATTACAGGAATTCATTATTTGTGTGAATATTTAAAAGTTGAAGGAATTACAGTTTTAATGATTAATGAACAACAAATGATTACCGGTGATTTTCAGGCTACAGATACTCAGACCAGTTTTATAGCAGATAATCTTATTTTTTTACGTTATTTAGAAATTCAGGGTAAACTAAAAAAAGCTATTGGAGTTTTAAAAAAGAGAATGAGTAGTTTTGAAAATACACTGCGGAATTTTGAAATAACTGAAGCAGGAATTAAAGTTGGAGAACCATTAGATAATTTAAGGGGGATATTAAGTGGTAATCCCGAATTTATAGATAAATAATAATTATTATAAGCCGCAGAAAAAGGAGATTAAAAAAAGGTGATGAATAATAATATTTTGGCTGATGATTTCGGCTTAATTGAAAAGCAGAGAATTTCTTTAATGATTGCTCATAGAGAAAACAAAAATATTTTAAAGAAATATTTAGAACCTGAATATGAAGTTATTACTGGAGATTTTTCTCAAAAACTTAAAAACACAGACTTAATTATTGCAGATGAGAATGGATTAGAAGCAAATAAAGAAATTATTTTCAAAAGCAAAAATGCGAATAAATATCTTTATATACCGCTGCTTTTATTAACTCGGATTGCTCAAGAAGATATACCAGATAAACACCTTAATTTAATAGATGAAATTATAGAAATTCCTATTGAACAGAAAATATTTATTTCTCGAATAAAGAATTTATTAAATGTTCGGAGTCTCTTTTTATCAACTCATATTTTTCAAGAATTAATAGCAAATAATCCTGCAGGTGTCTGTATTTTAATCGACGATCAAAAAATAAAATATGTTAATCAGACTTTTTTAGATATTATAGAAAAAAAGAGAAAAAATGTTTTAAATGAAAATCTAACTGAGTTTTTTCCTGACATAAATTTGAATGAATTTTTTAATAACAGCAGAAGTGAATTAAAAAATAAAACAATTATCAAAATAAAATTTGAAGATAAAATTAAGTGGATTGATATTCAGAGTCTTAAAATAAACTATAAAAATATAAAATTAAAAGCATTGATTTTTATTGATATAACTGAACGTAAAAAACAGGAAAAAGAAATTGAGTATTTATCTTATAAAGATAAACTAACTGGTCTATATAACCGGCGTTTTTTTGAAGAAGAAATGGAGAGGCTGGATACTGAAAGACAGCTGCCTTTAAGTATTATTATGTCAGATGTAAATGGTTTAAAAATTATTAATGACAGTTATGGGCATAAAAAAGGTGATGAATTACTAAAAAAAACTGCTCAAATTTTAGAAAATTCTATTAGAGAAGAAGATATATTAGCTCGTCAGGGTGGAGATGAGTTTGCTGTACTGCTTCCCAGAACTGATAAAAAAGAAGCAGAAAAAATATTAAAAAGAATTAAAGAAGAAACAGGTAAATTTAGAAATGAAAAGCTTCCTATTTCTATAGCTTTAGGAACAGCTACTAAAAATAAGACTGAACAGGACATAAAAGAAGTTTTGCAAAAAGCAGATAATAATATGTATCAGAACAAACTAACTGCAAGCAGAAGCACTAAAAGCAATATTGTCCAGAATTTACTCAATGCTTTAGCTGCAAAAAGTCACGAAACAAAAGACCATGCAGTAAGGATGACACGTTTAGCTTTTAATTTAGGCGAAAAAATAGAGCTTTCCCATTCTGAACTGGATAGATTATCTTTACTAGCTACCCTTCATGATATTGGTAAAACTAATATTAGTGAGGAAGTTTTAAATAAGCCCGATAAATTAAACAAAAAAGAATGGAAGCTGATGAAAAATCATTCTGAACAGGGTTATAAAATCGCTTTAGCTTCAGAAGAATTCGCAGTAGTTGCAAAAGATATATTTGCTCATCATGAAAACTGGGATGGAAGTGGTTACCCCAGAGGTTTGGCAGGAGAAGAAATACCTTATCTGGCTAGAATTATTTTTATAATTGATGCTTATGATGTAATGACTCATCAGCTTCCTTACAGTAAAGCTATTTCTACAAAAGAAGCTCTGGCAGAAATCAAAAAATGTGCTGGCAGTCAATTTGACCCAGGATTAGTATCTTCTTTTATTGAAATGATGGAAAAAAATAATAAATAATTTGTAGTCTTTCAATGTTTTTTAAGCGGTAATTCCAAAATATTTATAATTTTATTGACGTTTTATAATTATTAAAAGTTAAGATTAGGTAAAGTTTTTTTAATATTATAATAGCAGCAGGAGGTGACCGAATATTAATTACAATTATAATTTAAATGAAGTTATTAATGTTGATGTTTTGCAGAGTATTCAGGATAAATTTGCAGATGCTACCGGTCTTGCGGCAGTGATAGTTAATCGTGAGGGACAACCAGTTACCACCCCCAGTAATTTCACCTCATTTTGTCAGACGATTAGGTCCTGTAAAAAAGGATTTAGAAAATGTAAGCTGTCTGATTCCCAGGGGGGGATTAATGCTAAAGAGCGCGGGAAAGCAGCTCCTTATATCTGTGAGTCTGGTTTAATAGACATGGCAGCTCCTATTATTCTGGAAAAACGTTTTATTGGTACAATTTTATGTGGCCAGATTATTTTGGAGGAAGAGGGCAGAGAACAAACACTACAGCGAGTTGAGGAAAATACTAAAAATGTAGATATTGATTTTGAAATTTTAAAAGAAAAATTTCAACACCTTGAGGTTCTACCGCGCAAAAAAATAATTGCTGCAGCTGAGTTTCTTTCTCTAACAGCAAGTTATATTGCAGAGATGGGACTTGTTAATATTTATCAGCAGGAATTAATAGAAGAATCAAGAAATAGAAGACAGTTAGAAGAACACCTTAGAACTAAGCAATTAAAAATACTGCAGTCACAGGTTAACCCTCATTTTCTTTTTAATGTTCTTAATTCTATTGCCAGACTTGCACTTATCGAAAACGCAAAGGAAACAGAGGATGTTGTTTATGCACTATCTGATCTGCTCCGATACAGCTTAAGAAATATTGAGGAAGTGGTTAATCTGGAAGACGAGTTAAGCTGTGTTAAAGATTATATCACTATCCAGAAAAAACGTTATCGAGATCAGTTTGATTTTAAAATAGATATTAGTGAAGAATTATATGGGGTAAATATTCCTTTGCTGACTATTCAGCCGCTGGTGGAAAATGCTATTATTCACGGTTTTAAAGAGCAGCAGTCAGGTACAATTGAAATAAATTCTCAAATAAAAGAAGATAAAGTTATTATTACAGTTCAAGATAATGGTGTCGGTATAAAACATAATATTTTAAAAAACTTACTGACTTATGATGAGGAAAGCAAAGAAAAAATTGCAAGTCATATTACCGGAATTGGAGTAAATAATGTACACAAAAGACTTCAGTATTATTTTGGAGATGAATACGGGCTTGAAATTGACAGTAAATTAGGAAAAGGTACAGCTGTAAAAATTAAGATCCCAAAAGAAAATATTTAAGTTTTAGATACCCTATTAAAATTTTATATATAATTACATTCACTTTTAGTGGGAGGATTATAATGCACAAAATAGTGATAGCTGATGATGAATATTTAGAAAGAAAAGCTCTGGGGATTATTTTAAAAGAAAGATGTGGGATTAATGATATTGAAATTGTTGGAAAAGCTGCAAAAGGTGAAGAGGCAGTTGAATTTGCAGTAAAAAATAAAGCAGATATAATTTTTATAGATATAAAAATGCCGGGGATGAATGGACTGCAGGCGATAAAAAAAATTAAAGCTGAACTGCCTGAAGCGAAATTTGTAATTTTAACTGCTTATGATGAATTTGAATATGTGCAGGAGGCTTTAAAACTGAATATAGAAGAATACCTTTTAAAACCGGTAAAACCGGAAAAGGTAAAAGCAGTAATAATCAGTTTAATTAAAAAAATTGAAGCAAGCAGAAAAGAAGAAAAATTAAGAGAAAAAATGAAAGAAAAACTTGATATGGTAATTCCATATATTAAAATGTCTTTTGTTTTTGACCTTATATTTTTAAATATAGATACTGTGGAAGAAATAAAAAGCAGAACTGAATTTTTTGATATTGATGAGCTGCCTTCAGCAGTAATGATTGCAGACATAGATAAATTTGCCAGGACAACTGTAAATCAGGATGAGGTAAGAAGACAGCTGCATAAAAAGGAAGTGTTTAGTGTAATTAAAAATTTTGCTGCTGCTTATTCATCACTGATGATTGTTCCAATGTCAAGTGATAAAATAGTGATCCTATACTTTGGTGAAAAAAAATACCAGAATAAACAGATAAAAAATTGGCTGAGGCAGACTGCAGAGCAGATGGTTGAAGATATCAGGCGCAAAACTGATTTTACTATTACCATTGGTATCGGAAGCTATTATGATGACCCGAGAATGGTGGATCGTTCTTATTATGAAGCATTAGGTGCAATTAGAAATTCTATTTTAGTAGGAAAAAAATCTGTAATCCACTGGGAAGATATCAAAAACAATGATTATGAAGATGTTGCTTATCCTTATGATATTGAAACCAAACTGATTGAAAAATTAAAAACTGCTAAAACAGAACAATTATCAGAATTAATAGATACATTTTTTGAAAACTGGCAGTTAGATGATAATTTTGATTCAATGATGGTAAAGTCTCGCATACTTGAACTGCTTGGAGTATTATCAAGATCTGCTGTGGAAGCGGGAGCAAAATATATAGATATTTCTCCTCTGAACTATAAATATACTCAGGAGCTATTTAAAATTAGTACAATAAATGCTTTAAAAAAATGGCTTTATTCTTTGGTTATTAAATTTATTGAAAAAGTAGATGAGGTTGAAGAAGAGGACAAAGAAAAAATAATTTATGATGGAGTAAAATATATTCAATCCAACTTTACAGATGATATAAGTTTAACTGATGCAGCAGCAGCAGCCAGTCTAAGTATTCATTATTTTAGCAGATTGTTTAAAAAAGAAATGGGCTGCACATTTAAAGAATATCTGACAGAGTTAAGAATGAGAGAAGCAAAGAAAAAATTGAAAAACAGGGATGATAACATTGCTAATATAGCTAAAGCCATTGGATATAATAATCCTGGTTATTTCAGTAAGGTATTCAAAAAATATGAAGGAATGCCGCCGTCTGAATTTAGAGATTTTTAGAAAATAAAAACTAATTAAAAGTAATTATTATATTAATTAATGGTAATTATTTGTGCTTTAAATGACAAATAATTACCATTTTTTTATAAATGTTTTTCTAATTTATTTAAAAATGTGAAAATAACAAAAAATTATAAGAAGAGGACAATTTTGTGTAAAGGAAATTACAAAGTTATTGTTAATCTTAAGTAGTAAGAGCAAAAAAAATTAACTATTTTTCAATTTTATTAAGAAAGGAGGAGAGATAATGGCCAGAGAGGCATTAGGCCTTGTTGAAACTATTGGACTCGTTGGTGCTATAAAAGCTGCTGATGCTATGGTCAAATCCGCGAATGTTAAATTAGTTGGATACGAAAAAATTGGTTCTGGATTGATTACTGTTATGGTAAGAGGTGATGTCGGAGCCACTAAAGCTGCTACAGATGCTGGAGCTGCTGCAGGTAGAAAGGTTGGAGAAGTTGTCTCCGTACATGTAATTCCAAGACCCCATGAAGATGTAGATTTACTTCTTCAACAAAAATAACTAAGAATAAAACGGAGAGGAGGGTTAAATGAGATGGATGAGCAGAAGATTAATGAACTTGTGAATGAAGTCTTAAACAGAATACAAAAGTCTGAAGATTTAGAAAGCGAAAGTAGAGAAGTTGAAAAGAACGCAAATAAAAAAGGTGGTGAAGCTAAATTGAATCTAGCTAATGAAGTAACTGAATTTATAGGAACAACTATTGGAGATACAATTGGGCTTGTAATTGCAAATCTTGATCCTAAATTGAGAGAAATGATGGGTATCGATAAGAAATATCGTTCTCTTGGTATTATTGGTGCAAGAACTGGTGCAGGACCTCAGATATATGCTGCAGACGAAGCAGTTAAAGCTTCAAATACTGAGGTAGTAAAAATAGAGCTTCCAAGAGATACTAAAGGTGGAGCAGGTCATGGTTCCTTAATTGTCTTTGGTGCAGAAGAAGTTTCTGATGCTAGAAGAGCAGTACAGGTGTGTTTAGAAGAACTGGAACGTACATTTGGTGATGTTTATGCAAACGATGCAGGTCACTTAGAGTTTCAATATACAGCAAGAGCCAGTAAAGCTCTGCAGACTGCTTTTGATGCTCCTGAAGGTAAAGCATTTGGAATTAGTGTTGGGGCTCCAGCTGCAATTGGTGTTATAATGGCAGATGTAGCTGTAAAAGCAGCTACAATAGATGTTGTTGGTTTTGCCAGTCCAGCAGATGGCACCAGTCTAACTAATGAGTGCATATTATTCTTCAGTGGTGATTCCGGTGCAGTTCGTCAGGCAGTAATTGCTGCAAGAGAAGTCGGATTAAAACTTCTCGGAAGTTTGGGTGACAAACCTGAATCAGTTACTAAACCATATATTTAAAAATATGCAGTATACTATCTTAAAAATTGTTTGAGGAGGGAAAAAAATTGAAAAGATCCAAGCGATTTGAAATATTAGATCAACGTCCAGTCCATAAAGATGGATTTATAAAGGAATGGCCAGAAGCTGGTTTAGTAGCTATGGAAGGACCAGAGGATCCAAAACCAAGTGTAAAAATAAAGGATGGCAAAATTGTTGAACTAGATGGTAAAAAGCGTGAAGATTTTGACATGCTGGATCAATTTATTGCTGACCATACACTAGATGTAGATATTATTGAAGATGTAATGGCTCAAGATTCCCGTGAGTTAGCACACAAAATTGTTGATGTAAATTTTAGCAGAGATGAAATTAAAAAATTAGGACTTGGTATGACTCCTGCAAAAATGGTCGAAGTTGTGGGTCATATGAATGTAGTAGAAATGATGTTTGCTGTACAAAAAATGAGGGCCAGAAAAACTCCTTCAAATCAGTGTCATGTTACTAACGTAAAAGACCATCCAGCTTTACTTGCTGCAGATGCAGCGGAGGCAGCACTGCGTGGTTTTGATGAGTTAGAAACAACAGTAGGTATTGTTAGATATGCTCCTTCCAATGCCATATCCATTATGGTTGGTGGACAGACCGGGCGCGGGGGAGTATTAACTCAGTGTGCTGTTGAAGAAGCAATGGAATTAGAAATGGGTATGCGCGGATTTACTGCTTATGCAGAAACAGTTTCAGTATATGGTACAGAACAGGTATTTGTTGATGGTGAT
The DNA here is from genome assembly GCA_046541575.1 of Halanaerobium sp. Taxonomy (GTDB): domain Bacteria; phylum Bacillota; class Halanaerobiia; order Halanaerobiales; family Halanaerobiaceae; genus Halanaerobium. The sequence goes on from JBKHDA010000004.1 coordinate 13,200, forward strand.
GATACTCCATGGTCTAAGAGTTTTCTTGCCTCTGCTTATGCTTCTCGTGGATTGAAAATGAGATATACATCCGGTACCGGTTCTGAAGCAGAGATGGGATTTGCTGATGGTAAATCAATGCTTTATCTTGAAGCTCGCTGTCTCTACATGACAAAAGGTGCAGGAGTTCAGGGTATTCAAAATGGTTCAATCAGCTGTGTTGGTGTTCCCGGTGCAGTTCCTTCTGGAGTTAGAGCAATTCTTGCAGAAAACTTAATTGCAATGCTGCTTGACTTAGAATGTGCATCAGGTAATGACCAGACATTTACTCATTCCCGCACAAGAAGAACAGCAAGAATGTTAATGCAGTTCTTACCTGGAACTGACTTTATTTTCTCCGGTTACAGTGCTGTTCCAAACTATGATAATATGTTTGCAGGTTCAACCCATGATGTTGATGATTATGATGATTATTTAATCCTCCAGCGTGATCTCAAGGTCAATGGTGGATTAGTTCCTGTAGATGAAGAAGATGTTATTAAAATAAGAAACAAAGGTGCTAAGGCTTTACAGGCAGTATTTAAAGAATTAGGAATGCCTGATATCACAGATGAAGAAGTAGAAGCTGCCACCTATGCACATGGAAGTAAAGATATGCCTGATCGTGATGTAAGAGAAGATTTTAGAGGTATTGAAGATATGTTAAACAGAGGTACAACAGGAGTAGCTATTGTGCAGGCACTGGAAAAGAACGGATTTAATGATGTTGCAGAGAACTTCTTTAATCTACTAAAACAGAGAATAGCAGGAGATTATCTCCATACAGCTGCTATCTTTGATGAGAATTTCCACTGTATCAGTGCTGTAAATGATCAAAATGATTATGCTGGTCCTGGAACTGGATATAGAGTACCAGATGAACTCTGGGAAAAACTAAAAGATGTTAGATTCGCCAGAGATCCAGAAGATATTGGAGAATAAATCAAATTAAATGGAGGTGCAAAAATGCAGTTAAACGAAGATGCTATTCGCCAGATAGTTGCTGATGTGCTCTCGGGTATGTCTGATCAGGGCGGTAAACCGGAAACACCGGAAACACCGGAAACAAAATCATTTTCCCCGGATAGATCAGGAAATATGGTTCTCAGAGAAACCGGTCGGGCCTCAGAAGGTAGAGATAATGATGAAGTTGTAATTGCTGTAGGTCCTGCTTTTGGAAATAAATTATCCAAAACCATGATAGATGTTAGTCACAGTGAAATATTAAGAGAAGTTATGGCTGGTATAGAAGAAGAAGGAATTAAAGCCAGAGTTGTTAAGAATTATATTACAGCTGATGTTGGTTTTATGGGCCATCAGGCTGCACAGATTAGTGGTTCAGGGATTGGAATCGGATTACAGTCTAAAGGTACAATTTTAATTCACCAAAAAGATTTAAATCCACTGGCCAATCTAGAGTTGTTTCCACAGGCACCACTGGTAGATTTACCAACTTACAGACAGATTGGTAAAAATGCTGCTAGATATGCCAAAGGTGAAAATCCAGAGCCAGTTACAACCAAAAATGATCAGATGGCCAGACCAAAGTATCAGGCCATATCTGCTGTGCTTTATAACAAAGAAGTTAAATATCTTGATCCGGACAAAAAAGTAGTTGAAGTTGAAGTAACATTTAAATAATTTTTTAAAAATCAGGAGGTGGATTTAATGGATAAGGAATTAGTAGAATCTATTGTACGTGATGTTCTTGGTAATCTTGAAAAAACAGGTAATTCAGCTTCCCCAAAAAGCGGTAAAAGTGGAAATGGATTAACTGCAAGAGATTATCCTATGGGTGAAAAAAGTAAGGATAAAGTTAAAACTCCTTCAGGACATACATTAGATGATATTGAATTTAAAAAGATAGTTTCTGGAGAAACATCTGGTTCGGAATTAAGAATAACTGCAGAAACACTAAATCATCAGGCAGAAATTGCAAGATCAGTAGATAGAGAACAATTTGCTAAAAATTTGGAAAGAGCTGCAGAACTGACAAAGGTTGAAGACGAAAGAATTCTTGAAATCTATAATGCATTACGTCCCTATCGTTCAACAAAACAGGATATGCTTGATATCGCGGATGAATTAGAAAATGAATATGGTGCTGTAATAAATGCTAAATTTATTAGAGAAGCTGCTCAGGTATATGAAAAACGGAAGCGTTTAAAAGGTGATAGATAAGCTAATAATAGGTAGGTGGGATCATGGAATATATTGTAGGAGTTGATATCGGTAATTCTACTACAGAAGTAGCTGTAGCCAGGGTTTTAAAAAAAGAACAGGATATTGACTTTATATCACATGGTATATATAAGACAACTGGTTTAAAGGGTACAATTGACAACATAGAAGGTATTATAAGATCTTTAGATTCTGCACTAAAAAAAGTAGATCTTAACTATGATGATATTGAACTAATTAGATTAAACGAAGCTACTCCTGTTATTGGTGATGTAGCAATGGAAACCATAACAGAAACAGTAATAACAGAGTCCACTATGATTGGACATGATCCCTGGACACCAGGAGGAATTGGTCTGGGTGTAGGATATACTATAAAAATAAATAATATAGACAGCTGCACAGCAGGTGATGATGTAATTCTTATTATACCGGGAAATGTAGATTTTGCAGATGCTGCTGAGATAATTAATAAAGCTATTGAGCGTGGTGTTAATGTTAATGGAGCAGTAGCACAGAAAGATGATGCAGTTTTGATTGTTAATCGTCTTGATAAGCAGATTCCTGTAATAGATGAGGTTAAATATATTGATAAGATTCCACTTGCTAAAAAAGCAGCTGTAGAAGTTGCCAGACCAGGAGGAACAATAGAAAAACTGTCTAATCCATATGGAATTGCTACTATTTTTGAACTGGATTCTGAAGATACCAAACATATTTTCCCGGTTGCCAGATCATTGATTGGTAACAGATCCGCTGTTGTAATTAGAACCCCAGAAGGTGATATTGAAGAGCGCAAAATACCTGCTGGTAAAATTACAATAATTGGAGATCGTGGAAAATCTGAAATAGGTGTAGATACCGGTGCAGAAGAGATAATGGATTCACTGGAAAAAATACAGCCAATAAAAGATGTTACTGGAGAATCAGGAACAAATGTGGGCGGTATGCTTGATCGAGTTAAAAAAACAATGAGCACAGTTACTGATCAGCAGCTTTCAGAAATCAAGATTAAAGACATTCTTGCTGTAAATACATTTGTTCCTAAAAAAGTCACAGGCGGTCTTGCAGAAGAGCATGCAATGGAAAATGCGGTTGGTCTAGCGGCTATGGTTAAAACCAGTCAGCTGCCGATGCAAAAAATTGCTGACAGATTAAAAGAAGAAACAAATGTGGATGTAGTTATTGCAGGTGTCGAAGCAAATATGGCTATCTTAGGGGCGCTTACAACACCTGGCACAGAGAAGCCGTTTGTTATTCTTGACATGGGTGGTGGATCAACTGATGCAGCGATGGTTACATCCAGAGATAAAATATATACTACACATCTAGCAGGAGCCGGTGATATGGTTTCACTTTTAATTAATATTGAATTAGGACTCAATGATCTTAAATTAGCAGAACTTATCAAAGAAAATCCTCTAGCTAAAGTAGAAAGTGTATTTCACATCAGACATGAGGATGGGACTGTTAAATTCTTTGATCAGGCTTTAGATCCAAAATTATTTGGACGAGTTATTATTCTTGCTGATGATGAAAAGATTCCGATTCATTCTGATCATTCATTAGATAGAATCAGAAAGGTTAGAAGAGAAGCTAAAAATGATGTTTTTGTAAGAAATGCTATAAGAGCATTAAAAAGAATTATTCCAACAGGAAACATTAGAGATATTGATTTTGTTGTTATGGTTGGCGGCTCTGCAAAAGATTTTGAAATTCCAACCCTAATATCTAATCGGCTTTCTGAGTATGGTGTAGTTGCAGGAAGTGGAAATATTAGAGGTGTAATGGGACCCCGAAATGCTGTAGCTACTGGATTAGTGCTTTCTTATCTTGAAACGGAGGGAAGTGTCACAAATGGTTGATCAATCAAACAAACCTTCTGTTTATATAGGACTGCAAAAAAAGTATGAGTCTAATCATCTGTTTTTTAATATCTGTTATGGTTTAGAAGAAGAAGGAATACCTTTTGATTCATATTTAAGTGAAGATAATGTTAACCAGATTGCGCAGGATGCAGCCCAGAAATCTAGACTTGGTGTAGGAATTGCTGTCGGAGATGATAATCAGATAGTAATTCAGCATAAAAAAATGAATGTTGACAATCCTTTTTTCAAAAAAAAGATTGATAAATATTTTCAGGCAAAGATTATGGGCTCAAATGCAGCAAGACTTGTAAAGGGTATTCCGATCAAAGAGATCCCCCAGGAAGATGATTTTTATACTATCAGTGAAAGCAAAAATAATAAACAAAATAATCCAGTTACTGAAAATGAAGAAAAAAATATTATCAAAAAAACAGAAACAAATACGGCAAACAGCAGTGCTGAAAATAAGGAAGAATTAGATTCTAATGGTCAGTCAGATGCTGTAGATGAAATAACAAAACTTGTAATGCAGGCACTAAAAAATATAGAAAATAGTAATTAAATAGCTAAGCAAAGGAAGGAGGGAATATGTCCAGAACTGCAATAGGAATGATTGAGACTGTTGGACTACTAGCTGCTTATGAAGCTGCAGATGTAGCAGTTAAATCAGCTAATGTAAAATTAGTTGGTTATGAAAAGAGCAGTGGTGGTATGGTAGTTATTAAGATTTCTGGTGATATAGGTGCAGTTAAGTCTGCAGTTGATGCAGCAGTTGCTGCTGCTTCAAGATTGGGTAAAGTATTTTCTTCTCATGTAATCCCAAGACCTAACCAGGATGTCAATAAAAAAATGATCTCTACCGAGAATACGGTGGGATATCAAAAAGATATAACTCCTGTAGAAGGCACTGAAAAAAAAGAAGAAGATCAAAACAAATTAGAAATTAAGGAAAGTAAAGAAGAAACTGAAAAAGAAATTAAAACAACAGAGTCTGAAATTAGTGAATCTGAAACAGAGGAAGAACTTGGTTCTGAAGCAGAAAAAACTGATGAAGAAGAATTTGATGAAGAAGAAACTGAAGCTGGAGAAGAGATTGAAGATGAAACAGAAGCGGAAAAAAAGGATGATGAAGACATATGTAACCTCTGTGGAGATCCAGACTGTCCTCGCAGAAAAGGAGAACTGAGAACAGACTGTATTCACTATGATGAAATTATGGGTGAAGATGAATAAATAGAAGGGGGAATAAAAAAATGAACGGTGAAGCTTTAGGTCTTATTGAAACTAAAGGTTTTATTGGAGCAGTTGAAGCTGCTGATGCTATGGTTAAAGCAGCTAATGTTAAACTTATAGGTTATGAAAAAATAGGTTCTGGTTTAATAACAGTTATGGTTAAAGGTGATGTAGGTGCAACTAAAGCTGCTACTGATGCAGGTGCAGCAGCAGCAGGTAGAGTGGGAGAATTGATTTCAGTTCACGTAATTCCAAGACCACATCAAGATGTAGAATCACTTTTACCTAAATTATTAAAAGAGGAAGAACTAAAAGAATCACAATTATAAGTTCTTTTTATAAATATAATCCCCCTTTATTCTAATTTAATTATGAAGGGGGATTATAAAAAATGATTTTATTTTTTGATGGAGGATTATAACTGATATGGATAAATATGTGGAAAAAGCAAATTATACTTTAGATTTACTTGCAGAATTAATAGAAAAAAAACAAAAAAATATAGAGTATAAAGGTAAAATTAAGGCCGGGATTGATCTGGGTACAGCTAATCTTGTTTTAACTCTTCTTGACGAAGAAAACAGACCTCTTTTGGCTTCCAGTACAGCAGGAACAGTTGTTAGGGATGGTTTGGTTGTAGATTATATTGGTGCTATGAAAATCGTCAAAAATATGAAATTGGAATTAGAAAGTATATTAAATAGAAAAATTGAAGATGCTGCCACCGCAGTACCACCTGGTACTGGAGTTAGAGACATAGATACATTTAAAAATGTAGTTCAGGGTGCAGGTTTTCAGGTGACAGATGTTGTTGATGAGCCGACAGCCGCAGCAGCCGTACTTGGTATAAAAAGAGGAGTTGTTGTTGATATTGGTGGAGGAACAACGGGAATATCTATTCTGCAGAAAGGTGAGGTTGTTTATACTGCAGATGAAGCAACTGGAGGTACACATTTGAATCTTGTTATAGCTGGGGGTTTGAATATAAGTATTGAAAAAGCAGAAAAGATGAAAAGATCTCCTGAACATCAATCAGAAATTTTTCCAATGGTTATTCCAGTTATAGAAAAGATTGCATCGATTATTAATAATCATATAGGAAAATATAAGGCAGAAACTGTATATCTTGTCGGTGGGACAAGTGCTATTGATGGCATAGAAAAGGTGCTTGCAGAGAGAACAGGTTTAAAGATTGTTAAACCTTCACAGCCCTTACTGGTAACTCCCCTCGGTATTGCCTTTTATTGTAGTTAGTTGAGGATGGAGGTAAGAACATGGCTGAAGTAAATGTTGAATTGATAAGTATAATTGTTAGAGAGGTTTTAAAATCACTTAACTTACAACAAAATACAAATTTAAAGACAAAGAAAATAACTGCTGTTTTTACAGGTGGTAAAATAGATTATCAAAAAAGTATAGATCAGTTAAAAATACTTGATAATAAATTTAAGCCAGACTGGCAGTTGATTTTTTCCAAAAGTGCAGAAGAAATTTTAAATTCACAAAAAATTGCTTCAGAATTAGGAGCAGAAATAGTAGATGGTAGATCCGCTCTCGCCAATATTAAAGAGAGAGACTTAATAATTGTTCCTATACTAACTATGAATTCTGCTGCCAAGTTAGCTTCTCATATTTTAGATACTGATGTTACTTACTATATTTTTAAATCATTAATTTTAGGGATTCCAGTTATTGCAGCTAAAAATGCAGCTGATTTAAGTGGTGAAGGCTGGCAGGCAATGGGGTTAAATCAGATGATGGATCCTCTGATAGTTGATAATCAAAAAAACCTGGCAAAATTACAGAGTTATGGGATAAAAGTTATTGATGCTTTAAAAATTACAGATACAGTTTTAAAAATATTTAATACTGAGAGTACTCAGAATGTGAGTTTTGATAATGATTTTATAACTGAAAATGGCAGGTCAAATCAAAGTACAGCTCAAAATACTGTTTTTTTGGATAGTAAAGTGATTACTTACAGAGAAATCAATCCTCTGGCAGAGCATGTAGAGGTCGTACATGTAAGAGAAGATGCTGTGATTACACCATATGCTAGGGATATTGCCAAAAATAAAGGAATGATAATATGTTCATAGCAAAAGTAGTCGGTAATGTAGTTGCTACTCAAAAAGATGAGGGACTAGTAGGTACAAAGCTGCTTATAGTTTGTCCACAATTTGAAGAATTTAGGAAAGATAAGTGTGTGGTAGCAGTTGACAGTGTTGGTGCAGGTATTGGAGAAACAGTACTTGTAGTTAAAGGAAGTTCAGCCCGATTAACTGACCACCTAAAAAACAGTCCTATAGATCATGCAATAGTAGGGATTATTGATGAAATTGAACTCGATGAATCGAGTTTTTAGGAGGTGGTAACTTTGTCTTCTATTGCTACCAAAAAAGGTGATAAAGGGAAGACAAGTCTTTTGAGTGGAGAAAGAGTATTAAAATCTGATCCACAGGTTGAAGCCTATGGTGTTATAGATGAGTTGAACTCATGGCTTGGTTTAATCAGAGTAAAATGTCCTTATCAGGATATTAAAGATGTTATCTGTCAGGTGCAGAAAGATTTATTTATTTTATCAGCTGAATTAGCTTCCAGGCAAAAAAAATATAAAAAAAGAATTACCCAGGAAAATTTAGATTATATTGATCAAAAGTTAGATTATTATCAGGCTAATTTTAACTTCCATGGTTTTACAATACCCGGACAGAGTGAACTGGGAAGCTATCTTGACATTAGTAGAACTATCTGCAGAAGAGCTGAAAGAAGAATGGTTTCTGCAGAATTAATAGATGAGGTAGAGTTTTCAGAACTGGTACACAGTTATGTTAATCGATTATCTGATTTAATCTATATTTTAAGCAGAACCTCTGACCAAAGAGATTTGATTGATTTAGTTACAGAGAAAGTCTATAAAATTTTAGAAAGCGAGGGATATTAAAATGGTAATAAATCTTAATATTGCTGAAAAAATATCTGAAAAGTGTTTAGAAAAAGCAGAAAAAATTGACGTTCCTATGATTATTTCTGTTGTAGGAAATGACGGCAGATTAATTACTTTTAAAAAAATGGATGGTGCTCTTCCTGTAAGCATTAAAATTTCTCAGGCTAAAGCTTATACAGCTTATGCTTTAAAAATGAGAAGTGATGAGTTAGGAGAACTTTCTCAGCCGGGTAAAATGCTGTATGGAATAGATACTGTTTGTGACGATATAGTTCTTTTTGGTGGAGGATTTCCTCTTAAAGCAAATGGAGAAGTTATTGGAGCTTTAGGTGTAAGTGGTGGTTCAGTTGAAGAAGATATGTCTGTAGCTGAAGCAGGAGTAAAATTCTTTAATAACCGCTATACTAATAGTTGATGAATATTTTAAAGGAGGTAGGAGAATGAATTTCAATAAAGAAGAGATCTCTCAAATAATCAATAAAGTAATTAAAGAACTGGATCAAAAATCTTCTGTTTCTGCTGGAGATTATGGTGTTTTTAAGACAATGGATTCAGCTATAAGTGCAGCCAAAAAAGCTCAAAATGAACTTCAGGTTAATTTTTCTGTTCAGGATAGAGAAAAATTAATTAGAGCAATGCGGGATGAAGCATTAAAACATGTCGAAATAATGTCAGAAATTGCAGTAGAAGAAACAGGTATGGGGCGCTGTGAGGATAAGGTTATAAAAAATAGATTGGCTATCAATAAAACTCCAGGTACTGAAGATTTAAGAACTGAAGCTTACAGTGGTAAAAATGGTTTAAGTATTTTAGAAGAAGCCCCATTTGGAGTAATTTGTGCTATAACACCTTCGACAAATCCAAGTCCAACAGTAATTAATAATGCTATAAGTATGATAGCAGCCTGTAATAGTGTTGTTTTGAATCCACATCCTGGGGCAAAAAAGGTTTCGCTTTATGCTATGAAGATGCTCAATAAAGCTATTATTAATGCTGGTGGACCGGAAAATCTGCTTACTGCAGTTGCTGAGCCAACACTGCAGACTGTAGAAAAATGTATGAAAGACCAAAGAATCGATATGCTGGTTGTTACAGGTGGACATGGTGTTGTAAATGCTGCCCTTTCCTCAGGTAAAAAAGCTATTGGTGCAGGAGCTGGAAATCCTCCGGTTTTAGTTGATGATACTGTTGATATTGCTAAAGCTGCTTCTGATATTGTAAAAGGAGCAAGTATTGATAATAATATATTATGTACTTCAGAAAAAGCAATAGTTGCTTTAGAATCAATTGCAGATGATTTAATAACAGAGATGGAAGCAAATAATGCTCAGTTAGTTAAAAATATTAAAGCACTTGAAGATTTAATATTAACTGAAGATGGAGGTATAAATAAAAAATATATCGGCAAAAATGCAGCCTATATTTTAAAAGAGGCAGGATTAAAAGCTAAAAGTGAAGATTTGCGTTTAGTTATTGTAGATGTTGATATAGATCATCCTTTTGTAAGGAAAGAACAATTAATGCCGGTTACTCCACTAGTAAGAGCCAGAAATTTTGAAGAAGCAATGGAAATGGGTGTCTTAATTGAAAATGGTAATCGACATTCTGCGATTATCCATTCTAAAAATGTTGATAACTTAACAGCATTTGCTAAAAGAATTGGTACAACTATTTATGTCAAAAATGCTCCTTCTTATGCAGGATTGGGTGCTGGTGGAGAAGGTTTTTCTTCCTTTACAATCGCCGGGCCAACTGGAGAGGGAATTACTTCTGCAAGAACATTTACCAGAAAAAGAAGATGTATTTTAGTAGATGGATTTTCTATAATCTAAACTAAAACTGTTTGGTAATTTGATTAATGGATGAGAGGGGTTGTAATATGAGCCTTATTGATAAAATAGCAGCAGCGGGAGTGGTTGGGGCCGGCGGTGCTGGTTTTCCTACTCATGTTAAATATGACACTGAAGCTGAATATTTAATTATAAATGGAGCCGAATGTGAGCCATTACTGCGCTCAGATAAGTTTTTGATGAGTAATTTTCCAGAAGAAATTATTGAGGGCATAAAAATGATTGCAGACAGTATTGGAGTCGAGCATACTGTTTTTGCAATTAAGAAAAAATATGAAAATGAATATGCATGTTTAAAAAGAGTTATAGATGATAAAGGATATGAAATTGAATTTTTTTTAATGGATAGTTTCTATCCTGCCGGTGATGAACATACTATGGTTTTAGACATTACCGGTAGAATTGTGCCTGAAATGGGTATACCACTAGAAGTAGGATGTGTAGTCACTAATGTTGGAACTATTTATAATAGTTATCGTGCAGACCAAAATCAAGCTGTGGTCGATAAATATGTATCAGTTTTAGCTGAGGTAAATGAGCCGAGAATCGTAAAAGTTCCTATTGGAACTCCTGTGCGAGAATGCATTAAAGCAGCAGGAGGAAGTACTCTGGACGAATTTGCTGTTATTGTTGGGGGTCCAATGATGGGTAATAATTTAGTAGAAAAAGATGAAATTGATAATGCAGTAATAACAAAAACAGATGGCTCAATAATAATTTTACCCAGAGATCAATTTGTAATTGAAAGAAATCAGCAGAGTATGGAGCATATAAAAAATAAGGCAAAAGCTGCCTGTATACAGTGTACACTCTGCACAGAATACTGTCCTCGCTATTTAAATGGTCACGGTCTAGAACCACACAGAATAATGAGAGCTCTGGCTTATGAAGAAGTAGATTCAGCTGAAGTCTTTAAATCAGCTCAGCTCTGCTGCCTCTGTGGAATATGTGAACTATATGCCTGTCCAATGGCTTTATCTCCAAGACTGGTTAATGAGTATTATATAGAACAGGCTGATGAAAAATATGAAAGTAGTAAAACTGAGTATGAAGTTCATCCAATGCGGGAGTACAGAAAAATACCAACAGATAGACAGATAGCAAGATTAGATTTAAATAAATATAATCATCAACCGCTTCATGATTTAGTAGAATTAGAAGTAGATGAGGTTATAATTCCTTTAAGTCAGCATATTGGTGCACCGGCTGAATTAGCTGTAAGTGAAGGTCAAATGGTTGAAAGAGGGGATTTGATTGGCAGAGCCAGAGAAAATGCCTTAAGTGTCAATATTCATGCAAGTATAAGTGGGATAGTAAAAAAAGTAGATAATAATAATGTAATTATAAGTAAAAGTGCAGAGGTGGTATTATGATAAGAACAATAGGCATGCTTGAATTTAATTCCATAAGCCAGGGAATCAAAGTGGCAGATGTTATGAAAAAAGCTGCTGATGTAAGTTTGATTCTGGCTCAGCCGAATTGTCCTGGTAAATATACAATTTTAATTTCGGGTGATGTTAGTGCTGTAAAATCATCAATTGCTTCCGGTAAAGCAGCTTCAGGTCCATTTTTAGTAGACCATATGATAGTGTCTAGAATTCATGAAGACCTAATCAGCGCGATTAATGGTACAACAGAAGTAGAAGCTGTTAATGCTGTTGGAGTGCTCGAATATTTTTCAATGCCGAGTGCTATTATAGGAGCAGATGCTGCTGCTAAGGCCTCTGATGTTAAACTGATTCAGGTTAGACTGGGTACAGGTCTTGGAGGCAAAGCATATGTTAGTTTCACTGGAGATGTAAGTGCTGTACAGCAGGCTTTAAATGCAGGTGAAGCAGTAACTCAGGGTAATGGAATGCTGTATAATAAAGTATTTATTTCTTCACCGGATAAAGAAGTTTTCGCAAGCCTACTTTAGATCAGCTTATTTTATATTTATTTCTTAAGAATATAAATTTATAGATTTTAAATTAGATCTTACCAAGGAGGTGAAGGAGTGAATTCATTTGACTTTGAATTTCAAATAAAAACAAAAATTAAATTCGGACAGAATAAAATTAGAGAATTAAACAGTAGTCTTTATTCTCTGGGAGCAGAAAGGCTGATGATTATTGCTGATCGTGGAGTTATAGAGGCAGGTTTAATTGATAAAGTTGAAACAGTTCTGAAAAAATCTAAACTTGAATATTTTATCTTTGATCAGGTAAAACCGGATCCCACTCTTGCAATAGTTGATGCTGGAATCAAATATGTTCTGAAAAATAATATTGATTCTCTGCTTGCTGTTGGTGGGGGCAGTCCCATTGATACTGCTAAAGCAGTCAGATCTGCCTTTTTAAATAAAAATCTTGCAGAAAACTTAGCTGTTGATAAACTGCCGCTGATTACAGTGCCAACTACTTCAGGTTCCGGCAGTGAGGTTACTAAAGCAATTGTAATTACAGATGAAAATACTAAAAGAAAATTTGCTGCAGCTGATGAGAGCCTGGCTCCAGATCTGGCTGTTGTTGATCCAGTGATGACTGCAACTCAGCCTCCTAATCTGACTGCTATTGGAGGTATGGATGCTTTAAGCCACTGCATAGAATCATATCTTTCACATGAGGCGGTACTGCCTTTTGAAATGATTGCAACTAAGGGTATAGAAATGGTAAAGGATTATCTTCGTCCTGCAGTAGGTAACGGCAGTAATATGGCTGCTCGCGAAGGAATGGCACTGGCCAGCCTATTTGGAGGTATTTCACTTAGTAATTGTGGTCTGGGTCTGGCTCATGCAATTGCTCATCCCCTGGGAGGAAAATTCAATATCCCCCATGGACTGGCCAATGCTATAATCTTACCACATGTTATGAAATTTAATATAATTGCTAATCCCAAAAAGTTTTGTCATATCGCTCAGATTTTTGGGGTAAATATTGATAGTTTGACTCAAATGGAAGCTGCCCAGAAAGCAGTTACAGAAGTAAATAATCTCAAAAGAGATATTGGCCTAACTCAGAGTTTAAAAGACTTTGGTGTAGATGGATTTGAGGAGATAGCTGAACTTGCCCTGGAAGAAAAATTAATGCTGAAAAGCAATCCAAGACCTGTGGAGAAAAATGATATTATAAAAATCCTTAAAGAAGCTTACTAAGTTATAAAAAGGAGATAGAAATTATGAATGTATTTGTATTAAACTGTGGAAGTTCATCTTTAAAATATCAGTTAATAAACATGAAAAATGAAAAAGTTATAGCCAGAGGACTTGTAGAAAAAATTGGAGAAAATACATCCTATTTAAAACACGAAGCTGACGCTCATGACGAAGTTAAAATAGAGAAAAAAATTAAAGACCATAACCAGGCAATAGAAATGGTACTTGAGGTTCTACAGAGCAAAGAACACGGTGTAATAGATAATATGGATCAGATAAATGTTGTAGGACACAGGGTTGTCCATGGAGGAGATAAATTTTCAGGCTCAGTTTTAATTAATCAAGAACTAATAAATGCTTTAAAAGATAATATCAAGTTAGCTCCTCTCCATAATCCAGCCAATATAATGGGAATTGAAGTCAGCAGAAAGTTAATGCCGAAAACGCCAGATGTAGGTGTATTTGATACTGCTTTTCACCAGACTATGGAGGCAGAATCTTATCTTTATGCATTACCTTATGAGTGGTATGAGGAAAATGGAGTTCGCAGATATGGTTTTCACGGCACCTCTCATAAATATGTTTCAGAAAGAGGAGCAGAAATATTAAATAAAGATTATAATTCTCTTAAAATTATAAGCTGTCACCTCGGCAATGGGGCCAGTATGGCAGCAATTGATGGAGGTAAAGTTATAGATACCAGTATGGGTTTAACACCGCTTGAAGGGCTGGTAATGGGTACTCGCTCTGGAGATTTAGATGCAGGTATAATTCCTTATATTATGAGAGAAAGAAAGATGAGTATTGAAGAGATTGATCAGGCTTTAAATAAAGAAAGTGGAGTACTTGGTATTTCTGGTGTCAGTAATGATTTTAGAGATATCTCAGAAGCGGCTGAAGCTGGCAATAAAAGAGCTCAACTTGCAGTTGATATTTTCTGCCGCAGTGTAAAAAAATATATTGGCTCTTATGCAGCACTGCTGGGTGATATTGATTTACTTATTTTTACAGCTGGAATTGGAGAAAATGCAGTTAATATTCGTACTAAAATATTATCAGATATGGAGTGTTTAGGCATCAGTCTAAATAAAGAAAAAAATAAACTGCGGGGAGAAGAAGTTAAGATAAGTTCTGAAGATTCAAAGGTAGATGTTTATGTAATTCCTACCAACGAAGAGCTCGTAATTGCCAGAGAAGCAAAAAATATTATAGAAAATCATATAAAAAAAATAGTTGAAGAGATGTTCAAATAAATAGGAGATTATTTCCGGAGGAGATAATATGGCAGAAAATAAACTAAAAAAAGATCGAGTTATTCAGGAATATGTACCGGGTAAACAGGTTACTCTTGTGCATTTGATTGCTCATCCCGCAGCTGAAATTTACAAAAAAATTGGTTTAAATCAGGAACATGAAGCACTGGGAATTTTAACCATAACTCCCAGTGAAGCTGCAATTATTGCAGCAGATGCAGCAAGCAAAAATGCTGATATTAAAATTGGTTTTATTGACCGTTTTAGTGGTTCACTGGTGATTAGTGGTAAGGTATCAAGTGTGGAATCAGCTCTTAAAAATATATTAAATCTGCTGGAAAATGTACTTGGTTTTGATGTAACAAAGATTACAAGGTCTTAATTATGGAGGATATTATTTTAATCGGGGGCACAAAAGCCGGTAAAACAACTCTCCTTAAAGTCTTAAAGGGTGAAAAGTATGAAGAAATAAATATTCGCACTCAAAGTCTGGAATTTGAAGACCAGGCAATTGATACTCCCGGAGAATATATAGAAAATAGACATTATTATACAGCTTTAATTTCTGCTGCTCAGGAAGCTCAAATAATTGCTCTAGTTGCAGACGCGACTGCAGACCAGTATTTTTTTCCACCTGCTTTTGCCTCTATTTTTGCAAGAGAAGTGATTGGAATTGTAACCAAAATTGATGCTGATGAGTCAAATCCTGAAAATGCAAAAGATGTTTTAGAGATGGCTGGAGCAGAAAAAATATTTTTAACAAGTGCACTGACTGGTGAGGGAATAGAAAAATTATCAAATTATATTTCAGAATCATAGAAATTTAATTTTAGCTGGGAAGGGCGAGTTGTATGGATCTAAATGAACTGCTCAATCAAAAAGAGGCTTTAGCATATATAAAAGAAGAAACCGATATATTTGCTGACCTAAAAAATTTAAACATCAGCAGTTTAAATGCTAATACACTTAGTGTTAATGGTTTTGCCAACAACTTATTTTTGATTGAAGATAAGAAGAGCGGGAAAAAAGTAGTTCTAAAACAACTTCTTCCCTATGTAAGAAAAGCTGCTCTGGAAAATGTAAATATTCCTCTTCCTGAGGGAAGAATATATTCCGAAATCTTTTCTTTAAAGTTCTGGCGGGGAAGCTTTCCCGGTTATGTACCTGAGGTATATCATTTTGACAGCAAAAATAACATTATTATTTTTGAATATATAGAAAAGATGCTGCTTTTAAGAAGTGCCCTGATAAAAGGCAAACGTTTCAGTAAGCTGGCCGACCACATATCCACTTTTTTAGCAAAAACTGCTTTTTACAGTTCTCAACATTTTTTAAGCAGAGAGGAATTTGACAAACTTTTAAAATTTTTTTCTAGTTCAGATTCAATAGAAATCTGGGACCTCCTTATCTTTCAGGGGGCTATTCTGGCTGCAGAAGATAAGAATATTAATCCCTATCTTGAGCAAAAAATCATTCAGTTTCGCGGAGATAAAAGAATTATTAAGAAAACAAAAGAGATTCGTTCTCTTTTTAAAAATACTAAAGAATCTTTGATTCACGGAGATTTTCACACTTCTAATATTTTTGTCGGAGAAAATAAAATCAAGATATTTGATACAGAATTTGCTGGTTATGGACCACCGGCTTTTGATATGGGAAGGCTTTTAGGTAATATTCTTTTAAATTATTCTTCTTTGCTGGGGATGAATTATAGTCGTCAGCGCAAGAAATATCAAAATTATTTGCTGCAGCTGATAGAAAAGATCTATACTCTTTTTGAAAATAAATTCAGCAGACTTATACAGGGTAAAACTGACTGCAGCAGCAGTTTTTTAGAAGATTATTTTGACAAATATCTTTATCAGGTACTTTCTTTAGCTGCTCTAGTAATGATTATGAGAATATATGAAGAAGGTTTATGTCTTGATTTTAAAAGAATTGAGTCTGTAAAAAAGAGGGCGGTAGGACAGGAATTTGTGATAGAACTGGCTCGAAAGATATTATATCAGAATAAAGAAATAAAAAATATTACAAAACTGTGCCAGCTGACTGCAGATTTTAGTTATCAATATCAAGTTGATAAGGTGAAAAGTCAGGTTTTAAAAGCAGTTAAACAATTTTAGATAATAATAAATTCATTTAAAAATAGCAGGGGTGATTATCAATGGAGCAATCAGCATTAAAAGATAAAATTGAAAAAATAATTAGAGAAACACTTTCTGAAAAGGGAGATAAGAGCAAAAATGACGAAAAACTTGTACCCTTAGAAGCTTCTGGCAGACATGTTCATCTCTGTCAGAGTGATATAGAAAAACTTTTTGGAAAAAACAGCCTGACTCCAAAAAGAGAACTCTCTCAGCCCGGACAATTTGTGGCAGAAGAAACTGTAAAATTAATCGGGAAAAAAGGGATGATAGAAAAAGCAGCTGTTTTAGGTCCAGCTAGAAGTATCTCTCAGGTAGAACTTTCTAAAACTGATGCAATTAATCTTGGAATTAATCCACCACTTAGATATTCAGGCAGCATAGAAAATAGTGCTTCTGTTTTTCTTGCCTCTTCGGAAAATGTAGTTAAACTGGAAGAGGGAGTTATTATTGCCAGGAATCATATTCACATGAAGCCAGAAGATGCGGCAAGACTTGAAGTTGAAGATGGAGAAATTGTATCTGTTGAAACTTTAACTGAAAGGCCAATAATTTTTAAAAATGTATTAATCAGAGTGGATGAATCTTATGAGTTAAATATGCACATAGATTATGATGAAGCCAATGCCTGTTTTTTCAAACCAGGTTCTCAGGCAAAAATAATTAAATGATAAATTTTTATTAGTCGATAGTAATTATTTGTTATTAAATCACAAATAATTACTATCTTTTTTTAATAGCAGTTATTATTTGGTGATTATTATATATAAATATTCAGAAAAATTTAACTTTATAAAAAATATCAAAAAATTTCAGATAATAAAGCATATTTTTTTAGAGGAAAAAGAGTGTTTTTCATTAAATTATTATATAGAGATAAAAAGATAGAGATAAAAAGAGATGTAAATTTAGTAGAAAAAGTTAAAATTTCTAGAGATTAATTTTTAAAATGAAAGGAGGCGTTTTTGATAATCAAAAATTTTTGAAGAACATCACTTTTTTAGATAATTGCATTTTACATTACTACAAAATACATAGGAGGTTTAATAAATGATTAAAGCAACTAATGAATTAAAATTTCCCAATCAATTACCTGAGGCGGCTCCAAGGATTAATACTTTAGTGGATGATTTAATGTCAGTTACACCAGAAATTGATCCAGAGCGTGCTGTTCTGATTACAGAATCCTATAAAGAAAATGAGTCATTACCTGTAATTAAAAAAAGAGCCAAAGCTTTAGAAAAGATTCTAAAAGAAATGAACATAGTTATTCGAGATAATGAACTTATAGTGGGAAATCAGACTACTAAACCACGAAGCAGCCCCATTTTCCCTGAATTTTCTAATAAATGGTTATTAGATGAATTTGATACTCTGGCTGAAAGAGATGGAGATAGATTTTTAATTTCTGAAAAAACAAAGGAGACTTTAAAAGAGGTCTTTGAATACTGGGATCAAAGTACTACTAATGAACTGGCAACTTCTTTAATGACTGAGGAAGCTTTAGATGCTATGGATGCAGGAGTTTATACAGTTGGTAATTATTATTTTAATGGTGTAGGCCATGTTTGTGTATCTTATGATGAAGTTTTAGCAGAAGGATTTAATGGTATTATTGAAAAGGCTGAAGCTGCTAAAGAAGAATTGAGTTTCGGTAATCCTGATGATACGGCAAAAAGACATTTTTTAGATTCAGTAATAATAACAGCTGAAGCCGTAATAGAGTTTGCTGGTCGTTTTGCTCAAGAAGCAGAAAATTTAGCAGAGAAAACATCTGACAGCAGAAGAAAAAAAGAATTATTAGAAATTGCTAAAAATTGTAGAAATGTACCTGCTGAGCCAGCTTCTAGTTTTCATGAAGCCCTACAGTCATTCTGGTTTGTACAGTTAGTTCTACAGCTTGAATCTAATGGCCATTCTATTTCTCCTGGACGTTTTGATCAATATATGTATCCCTATTTAAAGAAAGATCTGGATAATAAGAAAATAACTTTAGAAAGGGCTCAAGAATTATTAGATACACTTTGGGTTAAATTTAATGATATAAATAAAGTCCGTGATCAGGCTTCTACTGATGCTTTTGGTGGTTATCCTATGTTCCAGAATTTAATAGTGGGAGGACAAACTCCAGGTGGTCAGGATGCTACAAATCTCTTATCTTTTATGTGTTTAGAAGCAACTGAACATACTAAAATGCCCCAACCTTCAATTTCTGTTAGGTATTGGGATAAAAGTCCAGAAGAATTTATGATGAAAGCTGCTGAAACTACCAAAGAAGGTCTCGGTATGCCAGCGTATTATAATGATGAGGTAACAATTCCTTCTTTAACAAATAGAGGTTTAACACTGGAAGATGCCAGAGATTACTGCATAATTGGTTGTGTAGAACCACAAAAAATGGGTAAAACTGAAGGATGGCATGATGCAGCTTTCTTTAATATGGCTAAGGTGTTGGAGTTAGCTTTAAATGATGGTAAAGACCCTATGCAGGATTATAAGCAGTTGGGACCAAAAACAGGGGAAATGAGCTCTTTTGAATCATTTGATGAGCTAATGGAAGCTTATAAAAAACAGATGGAGTACTTTGTAGAATTATTAATACACTCTGATAACTGTGTAGATTCTGCTCATGCTGAGCGAGCCCCACTTCCTTTCCTTTCTTCAATGGTAGATGACTGTATTGCTGAGGGTAAATCAGTGCAAAATGGAGGAGCTCATTATAATTTCACTGGTCCTCAGGGAGTTGGAGTTGCAAATGTTGGAGATTCTTTAGCAGCTCTTAGAAAATTGGTCTTTGAAGAAAAAGACATTTCTATTGAAGAATTAGAAGAAGTACTGGCAAATAATTTTGATGGTCGTGAAGCTTTACGACAAAAACTGCTCAATAATGCTCCAAAATTTGGTAATGACATTGATGAAGTTGATGAATTGGCAAGAGAAGGAGCTTTAATTTACTGTAAAGAAGTAGAAAAATATAAAAATCCACGCGGAGGTTCTTTCCAACCAGGACTTTATCCGGTATCTGCTAATGTACCTTTAGGTGCTGCAACCGGAGCCACTCCAGAAGGAAGATTAGCCGGTACTCCTCTGGCAGATGGTGTTTCTCCTGTTGGTGGACGTGATCAAAATGGACCAACTGCTGCAGTTAATTCAGTAGCGAAATTAGACCACCATATAGCTTCCAATGGTACTTTATTAAATCAAAAATTCCATCCGTCTGCTTTAGAAGGAGACAGTGGATCCCGTAATTTAAATGCTTTAATTGGTAGTTTCTTTGATCAGAAAGGATTTCATATTCAAAACAATGTTGTCAGTGGTGATGTTTTAAGAGAAGCTCAAGAAAATCCAGAAAACTATAAGAATTTAGTAGTAAGAGTAGCTGGTTACAGTGCTCACTTTGTTTCTCTAGATAAATCTTTACAGGATGATATTATTTCAAGAACAGAACAGTGTTTCTAAATAAGTTGTTAAATTATAGCAATATAAAATAGCCAAATTACTCAGGGTGACTGATTAATTTATCAGTCATTCCTGAGCTTAATTATATTACATTGGGGTGATAGACTATTAAAAACATTGATTATAATCCAGATAAAAAGGGAATATACTTTGATATCCAAAAATTTTCTGTTCATGATGGTCCTGGAATTAGAACAATAGTATTTCTCAAAGGTTGCCCTTTAGATTGTCCTTGGTGCAGTAATCCAGAATCAAAGGATAAAGATCCGCAAATAATGTTTAATCCTAATTTATGTATTGACTGCAAAAAATGTGTAGAACTCTGTTCGAATAATGCAGTTGATTTTAATTTAAGGGGTAGGATAGTTAGAGAAAAATGTGATTTATGTATGGACTGTGTTGAGCATTGCTATTCTAATGCTCTGTCAGTTGAAGGTATTAAAGGAAGTGTAGAAGAATTATTATTTGAATTAAATAAAGATAGAATTCATTATCGTCGTTCAAATGGAGGTATTACTTTTTCTGGGGGGGAAGCTCTGTATCAGCCGGATTTTCTTTTAGAATTATTAAAAGGCTGTAAAGCAAACGGCTGGCATACTACAATTGAGACTGCCGGCTATTATTCCAAAGAAATTTTAGAAAAGATTATTCCTTGGACTGATTTATTTCTCTATGATATTAAAATGATTGATAATGATAAACATAAAAAAGTAATAGGTGTATCTAATCAAAGAATATTAGAAAATGCAAAATTTGCAGCTGCAAGTACTGCTGATTTGATTGTGAGAACACCAATTATACCTGGCTTCAATGATGACCAAGAAAGTGTTATTGAAATTGCTCAATTTGCTTCAAAGTTAAAAGGAGTAAAAAGAATTGATATTTTACCCTACCACAGATTAGGAGAAGAAAAATATCATGGCTTGGGTCAAAAATATCAGATGGAAAGTATTGAATCACCTTCAAATAAGAAAATGGAGGAGCTAAAAGAGCTAATTATAAATCAGGGAATAGACTGTACAATTGGTGGAGTAGATTAAAATTTATAATATAATCTAAAAATAAAAATAAATTATAATTTATTTTGATGGCAATCACTGCTTTTAAACTGCAGAAGATTGTCATTTTTTTTATAAAATTTATTCTAGCTTAAGAATTTAAGGTTTATTTATAATTTTATAGGGAAAACAGAAACTGGTTATTGACATTTGTTTATAAATAGTATATCGTATTATTCAGATATACAAATATTAAAATAGGAGGAATATTAATGGAAAACATAGAATCACTGTACTATATTGAAACGAACCGCGCTTTTACCTTACTTAGAAAATATGCCTGGATCTTTACCCTAACAGTTGCCGTCGGGGGGCTGTGGTTTCCTAAGCTTGGACTTTTTGTCTTACCGGTAATAGCAGGTTTATCTTTAACAGCTTTTTTTAAGGGACGCTACTGGTGTGGGAATATCTGTCCCCATGGAAGCTTATTTGATTCAGTTTTACTGCAGTTTAGTAAAAATAAAGAAATACCATCCTTTTTTAAATCAAAATTTTTAAGAATTGCTTTTTTTCTATTTTTTTCTTTCCAGATTGGAAGGAAAATGATAAATGTAGTTAATATTTATGGTCAGGCACCTTTCTGGGATAAATTAGGTTTTATTTTTGTTGCAAGTTATTTAATGGTTACAATTTTAGGTGGGATAACATCAATTTTTTATTCACCCCGAACCTGGTGTCAGTTCTGCCCAATGGGAAGTATTCAGCATATGAGCTATAAAGCTGGTAAATCATTCGGAATTAACAATGAAACTGATGCTAAAGTGACTATTGAATCTACAGAACTCTGTCATGAATGTGGGATGTGTGCCAGAGTCTGTCCGATGCAGCTTGAGCCCTATTTAGAATGGAATCAGGATGGTCAGCTGGATAATGAAAAATGTATTCGCTGTAATACCTGTGTAGAAAACTGTCCTGCAGGAATATTAGAAATCAAAAATGATGCAGCTGATGAATTTAATCTCTGGGAAGAGGTTGAATTGGATTATTATCATAAAGATAAAATTGATGCTAAAATTGAAAAAATAAGGGATCTTTCTGGAAATATTAAAGAATTTTCATTTAGACTGCAGGATCCGGAATATATAGATGTTGAGGCCGGTCAGTTTATTCTGGTTAAAGTTTCAGAAAAACATCAAATGTATAGAGCTTATTCTATTGCCGGCATAGAAGATGATGGAAGTTTAATTAAAATTAGTGTTATGAGAATGACAGATGGTTATGGTACAAGTATAATTTTCTCAGAATTTGAAGAGGGACAGGAAATTGAACTCAAAGAGCCTATGGGGCATGAATTAATTGTGGATAAAAATCAGAAAAATGTGATGCTGGTTGGTGGAGGGATTGGAATTACTCCCTTTATTCCAATAGTAGAAGATATTGTGCAGAATGATAATCAGATTGAAAATGTTAAATTGATCTATGGGGTAAATAAAGAAGACCAATTCCTTTATCGAGACTTTTTCGAAAAAATGGATGCCGAATCCGAGAAGTTTGAATTTATCCCGGTGGTTGCCTTTGATAAAAACTGGGAGGGAGCAAAAGGATTTGTTACTGATGTCATGGATCAGTATGATCTGGATGATTATAAGATTTACATGTGTGGTCCAGGACCGATGGAAGCTGCAGCCAGACAGTTATTAGCTGAGAAAGACTTTGATCAGAGTCAGCTTTATGCAGAATCTACTTAAATTAAGACTGCAGATCTTCTAATTTATAAAAGAAAGATAAAATTTCTGCAATTACTGTATATAATTCTTCCGGTATTTCATCACCAATATTTAATTCAGCCAGAACCTGAACAACATCCTTATCTTCTTTGATGGGGATGTTTTCTTTTCTGGCTTTTTTTATTATCTGCTCAGCAATGCTTCCCTTTCCACTTGCAATAATCTTTGGGGCTTTATCAGAATTCTGATCATATTTTAGAGCTACTGTTTTTTTAGTCTCTGGATTGTCTGTATTTTGATTTACTGCCACTTTGATTACCTCACTTTCGCTAAAATGAAATCAGTTATTATATTTTGATATCAATATGCCGATACTGTCCTTTTTCATCTCTATCATTTAACTCATTTAAAATTATTTTATTAAAAAACTGATTTTTTTCCTCTTCTAAATTATCAAAGTTTTTAATTCGGACACTATTAATCTCAAAACCTTCACCCTTTAATGAAGACTGGAGTCTGGAAAAATTATTCTCAATTAAATTTGCTGTTCTGGCACTTTTCGTAAAAAAGGTAGTGTTAATATTTTTTTGATTAACATTAACCTTTGTCTGGATGGGTCCAATCTTATCAAATTCTAAAATAAAGGAGATATTATAGCCCTTTTTCTTTTCTTGATTCTGAGAACCCCCACCTTCTTCTTTTTCTACTTTTAACAGCAGAGAAGAGAGCTTGTTATCCTGCAGCTGTACAGGTATTTCTAAAGCCAGCATTAAAGGAGTATTCTGATTTTGCTGCTGGAGATTAACTAATTTTTGACCTAAGAGGTTATCTGCAATTTTTTCTTCATTCTCTCCACCGCTTTTATTAAAAAGAGATAAAATTTGATCGGAAATCTTACTTTGAGCAGCCAGTGATTCTGCTATTTGGCCGGCAGAGTGGTCCAAATTAACTGCAGCTTCATTTTGACTGATTAGTGAGTTTTCTGTATTAGTCAGATTGGCCAAAATCTGACTTTTATCACTTAAATTTTCAGAAAAGTGGCTGATATTTTGTTCAAAGTGCGCTGCTGTTTCTTTGATTAAACTCTCAGTTAAAGGCAGCTGATTATTTTCTAAAAAGGCAAAAGCCTTTAAAAGAGCTGTTTTTTCAGCAGTTCCTTCAGGATTATTATTAGCCAGAAAATTATTGAGCACTTCAGCTGTTTTTTGATCAAAATTCTGACTGAGGCTGCTTAAGTTATTTAAAATAATATTTTTGATTTCCTGGTCCAGATGAGTAAAATTATTTAAAATCTGAGAATTGAGACTGCTGTTTTCTGACTGAATTATTTCCTGCTGAGGAGCCTGTTCAGCTGCTGCAGCACTGTTTGGGAGATTATTAATGTTTTCTGGATTTATATTTTCAGTATTCAGATTTTCTGCAGAAGCAGCAGCTTCCTGATTGGCTGTACTCTGGGTCTGCTGATTGAAGTTATCAATATTAACTAAAGAATTTTTAAGTTCACCCAGATCCAGCTGGCTGAGTAGATTATTTAATTGTTCCTGAGATAAAGAATTATCTGAAGTCATAAACTGCTCCAGGGAAGAACTTAAATTCTCATTATTATTAAAAATTGAACGCAGTGCATCAACAAGTTTTTCCGAAAATGGCAGTCCATTGCTTTCTAAAAAGGCAAAGGCTTTAATTACAGCCATTTTATCTTCAGCATTTAAAGCAGGTTTACTGTCCAGATACTGCAGCAGATTTGCCACAGTTTTTTCGTTTAAAGGCATTTCCATTTTGGCCCAGCTGTCTAAAAGCATTTTCTGGGTATCATCTTCTAATGAGGCTAAAAGCCGAAATATTTCCGGTAAAAGCTCAGCACTCTCACTTTTAGCCTGACTTTCATCAGTACTAATATTTTCTGTGTTTAAAGCCTGCCTCAGCATTCCTATATCCAATTTTCTAATTGGTGCTAATCCATTTAAATCCATAAATGCCACTCCCCGAAAAACAAAATCTGTTACTTACTCTCTCAATTCTATAAAATTGATTGAAATCCTTTAAAATCTCATATATTATTATATCAGAGAATATAAAAATTTGCAGAATTTAAAGATAATAATTTAAATAAATAAAAAAGAATGAAGGAGGATAATTATGTCAGATGAATGTGGAAGCTGTGGCTGTGGAAATCATGATAACTGCAGCAGCAGTCGTTTAAATGAGGATGAATTAGAAAAAATTTTAGAAGAAAAAAATAAAAATAGCAGGAAATATACTGTTGAATATAGAATAAAACTGGAAGAGATGGAATGTCAGGCTCAGGAAATTATTGACAGAGTTAAAGGTTATGTGGGTATTGTTGATCGGGTTGAATTTACAGAAGATGAGCTTATTATTTCTTATGATGACCGACTAATTACTCCGGCTGAAATATCTGATTTAGTTCAATAAGAGAAAAGAGGGGATTTAAATGTTAAGCCACGAAATTGATTATGAAATCATTGGTGAGGATATGCAGGTAGTGGAGGTAGAGTTAGACCCTGAAGAAACTGTAATTGCAGAGGCTGGAGCCATGAATTGGATGGACAGCGGGATATCCTTTGAGGCTAAAATGGGAGACGGGACTGAAGTAGATAAATCTATTGTGGGCAAAATATTTGGAGCCGGCAAAAGAGCAATTACTGGTGAGTCAATTTTTATTACTCATTTTACAAATAATGATTATGGAAAAAAGAAAATTGCTTTTGCTGCTCCTTACCCGGGGAAAATAATTGATTTAGATCTCTCACAGCTGCCGCATAATCAATTTACATGTCAAAAAGATGCTTTTTTATGTGCTGCCCTTGGTACAAAGATAGATATTACTTTTAGTAAGCGTTTTGGCAGTGGATTATTTGGTGGTGAAGGTTTTATTCTCCAAAAATTGAGCGGTGATGGTAAAGCTTTCGTTCATGCTGGGGGAACAGTAGTTAAAAAAGAGTTAAATAATCAGAAATTAAAAGTTGATACAGGCTGTCTGGTTGGATTTACAGAAGGAATTGACTACAGTATTGAAAGAGCTGGCAATCTTAAATCAATGGTTTTTGGTGGAGAAGGTCTATTTTTAGCTACTCTTAAAGGTACAGGCACAGTTTATCTGCAGAGTCTTCCTTTCTCCAGACTTGCTGATAGAATTATAAAAAATGCTCCCAGAATATCGGGCAAACAAAAAGGAGAAGGATCTGTACTGGGTCAGCTCGGAAATATACTGGATGGAGATAATTTTTAATCAAATTGTAATCTTCTTAACTTGCAATACCTCCCTATATATTGGATAATGTTTATTAATACTATAAAAATTAATTTAATTAAATATAGATAAGGGAGGTAATACAATGTTGACTTTAAACGAAATTAAATCTAATCCTGATTTTCAGCATATGATTAAAGAAGCAAATCATTATCTTTCAGAAAAAGGATATACAGAACATGGATTTAGACATGTTAATTATGTATCTGAAACTACTGAGAGAATTCTGAAAGATTTAGGATTTGATAAAAAAACAGTTGAACTTGGTGCAATTACCGGTTATTTACATGATATTGGTAATATGTTTAACCGCAAACATCACGGAATATCAGGAGCAAATATAGTTTATACAGAACTCAGAAGGATGGGTGTTCCTTTAGAAGATATTACAAAGATTACAACTGCTATTGCCAATCATGATGTTGATATTGGTCAGGCAGTCAGTCCAATCACTGCTGCTTTAATTTTGGCTGATAAAAGTGATGCCCATAGAACTAGAGTTAACAAAAAAAATTCGACATTTATTCATGATCGGGTTAATCTGGCAATTATGGATTCAGAAATTTCTATAGATGCAGAAGAAAAAACTATTACTTTAAGTATAGATTATGATTCTTCTATCAGTCAGGTTATGGATTATTTTGAAATTTATTTATACAGAATGGAAATGTGTAAGGAAGCAGCTAAATATTTGGGCTGCAGATTTAGACTTTTAATTAATGATCTTGAACTATTGGGACATGTTAATTATCAGGAAGATTAGAAAAATAAATTTAGTAATTTAATTAAGGAAGGTAATTATGTTTTTTAAATTGTTAATGATATTTATTTTAATACCGCTGATTGAACTTTATTTTTTACTGGAGATAAGTCAGTTTATCGGTGTCTTTACAACAGTCATGATTATTGTCTTTACTGGTGCTGCCGGGGTTAGCATTGCTAAGCGGCAGGGGTATCAGGTAGTTAATAATATTCGCTCTACTCTTAATGCCGGGAAGATGCCAACTGATGATTTAATCAGTGCTTTACTGATCTTAATTGGGGGAGTAACTCTATTAACTCCAGGCTTTTTAACTGATATTACAGGTTTTTTATTAATTTTACCGGGTTCAAGAGATTTAATTGCTGCTTTAGTAAAAAAATATTTCCTTAAATATGTTAAGGAAAATAAGGTTGAAGTTCATTACGGCAGTCAATTTAATCAGCAGAGAAATAGTCAGCAGTCTCAGGATAAATATGCTGATTATGAGGACGATTTTATTGATGTAGAGGCGGAAAAGGTAGAAGAAGATGAAGAAAAAATAAAATAAATATGCAAAAAAAGAGGAGCCAGTTTAAGCTGAGCTCCTCTTTTAAAGTTCATTATTAAACTTTAGTTATGCATTTTGATAGAGCAGACGATGTCTTAGATTAAAGACATGGGCAAATGAGTAGTTTTCTTCTAGCTGCATTTCATAAATCAGCTTATTTGTCATTAAAACACAGACCCTAAAAGCTGAAGCAATATCATCTTCAAAACTATATTCTCTATCTAAGAATTCTTCGTGTTCTTTTTCAATAAATGTCTGGAGATCATTTCGGTAAACAAACTTTTCTTCCAGCTCTTTTTTGAAAAAGTCTGGATGCATATTTTGTGCATGTTGATTTAATTTCCATTCATGAAAAATATGCACTGTTTTTTCCCACAGTGTTCCCGGATCAAGTTCAGGATCATTGTGCGCCCGGCAGAAGTAATCTGCAAGATAATGGAATAATTCTCCAAGCTTAACAGCAAAGCTATATGGTTTTTGATCAGGGTCTATTTCCTTTAAATCGTCAAATTGCTGATAAAAGTTCTCCATAGTCTCATCTTTAAAGTGACTTATATCTCCTTCAATAAAATCAGGTTTCATACTTCCCCAGGCCAGTGCCATTTTGGAAAGCCAAATATCATTTTTAGCAAAATGATCATGAATTTTATAAGCCAGCATCTTATGTGTTCTAGTATCCAGTGTCAATACCTCCCGATAATTTATGTCAATAATTTATTTTCATTATTAATATTTTATCACACTAAGCTGCTCATAGCAAATGGTATTAAATGTAATTTGTTCTGGTGAATTTCTATAATTTTAAACTTAAGTTGAATAAAGGTGTTCACTTTGATAGTATTTATTTTGAGAAATAAATAATTTTGATATAATTTTTTTCTAATAAATTATTAAGAATAACTAATAAAATTTAACTTTTAGAAGGAGAGATTTTTAATGAAAGCAAAAAAACTAACTGGAGAAAAAGCAGCAGAATATATTGAAGGTGGGATGATAATTGGATTGGGAACCGGTTCAACTGCCTATTATGCTATCAAAAAGGTAGGAGAGATGGTCAGAAAAGGCCTAAAGGTAAAAGCTGTTCCAACTTCCAACGAAACTGCTGAGCTGGCTGCTGAAGAAGGAATAGAGCTAATTGAGTTGGCTGATGTGGAAGCACTTGATTTAACAATTGATGGTGCAGATGAGGTGGATTCCAAATTTAATTTAATTAAAGGTGGAGGTGGAGCTCTCTTAAGAGAGAAGATTGTTGCTTCAGCCACTGATAAATTAATTATAGTAGTTGATGAATCAAAGCTGGTTGATGATTTGGGTGAGTTCCCATTACCTGTAGAAATCACACCTTTTAGCTGGCAGTATACTAAGCGAATGGTTGAAAAATTCAGCTGCAGCTCTGAAATAAGAAAAAAAGATGGAGAGATTTATGTAACTGATAATGGGAATTATATTTTAGATTGTGATTTTGGAAAAATTGAAGATCCCTTAAAAATTACTGTGGAATTAAACAAACTGCCGGGAGTGGTAGAGAACGGAATTTTTGCAGAAATGGCCGAAATAGTTGTTGTAGGCTATAATGACGGCCGTGTTGAAGTATTAGAAAAGTAAATATTTTAAATTAAGATATTATAAGGAGCCTCAGTTTTAAGGAGGCTCCTTTTTAAATATTTATAATTTTTTTAATTAAATTCTTTCTGATATTTCTGCTAAATCTTTCGCTTTCAGCATCTTTTTCATTAAAATACTGCTTATAATTACCAGCGGTATCGAGATTACCCAGCGGATTGCAGTAAAAGTAATACCCACATAGCTTGCTTCAAAAAGAGTCATTGGAATTCTGCAGACTGCAGCAGTCCCAATATAACTGAAGATTATGCGGGGACTCGCTCCTTAATTTTAAACAAGATTACTCTTCAGCCAGTTAATAATATCATCAGATTCATATAAAGGCTCACCATCAATAAACAAACAGGGAACCTGTCTTTTACCCCCAACTTCAATTAATTCTGCTTCGGCTTTTTGGTCCTGATTAATATTTTTTAATTCAACTTCTTCTAAATCATGTTTGTCAATAAATTTTGTTACTTTTATGCAGTAAGGGCAGGTAGGGTAGTAATATAAAATAAGGTCATACATCATTATCATCCTTTCAAATTGTGATTAGTTTCCTTAAAATATTATTTCTACTTAAACATCAAAAGTCCTTTATCTAATTTTTATTGGAAAAAATTACATATTTAAGTTAAAATATGTTATAATTAATAATAAATTAGATAATTAATTTTTAGAGCAGCCAAAAGAGGGGAGCAGGTATGCAGATTAATACTACCGAGTTGAATGATGAATTTGATAATAAAAATCTGGAATTGATTAATTCTTATTTAAAGCTGGTAGAGCTTGGTTCAAATATTGAAAGTATAATTGAGATAATTGAAAAAATAGACAGCCTGGAAAATGAAAGTGATTTTTTGAATTTAATATTAGACAAAGCATTCTATTTAATTCCAGAAGCCGATTATGGCAGAATATTTATTAATAATGGAGATAATGGATATTTTTTAGAAAAAGTTTATCAAAAAAATCATATTTTTATAGATGGACTTAAACCTGCTGTTAATACAGTCAATAATTATTTGGGAGACATTATTTTTAAGAGAAAATATAGAAACAAAAGTATTTCAATTGAGTTAAAAATTAATAATCAATATTTAGGAGCTGTCATTTTGTATATTGCTGAAAAAAGCAGGAAAAATTTCAGTTATGATTCTCAAAAAATTGCCTGCTCGCTGGAAAAAGCAGCATCTTCTTATTTAAAAATTAACCGCTATCATCAATTACAGCAAAAATTTAAAGAAGAAATAATTTTAGCTTTAAGCAATCTGCTGGGAATTCACGACAGTTATACCAGAGGTCATAATCAGAATGTAGCTGATTTAAGTAAGGAGCTTGCAGAATGCCTGGGGTTGGATGATTCAGAAGTCCAAAAATCATACTGGAGCGGTATTCTGCATGACATTGGTAAAACTCTTATTCCAGCTGAAATATTAAATAAAAAAACAAAATTAACTGAGGCAGAATTTTCAGTGATAAAAAAGCATCCTAAATGGGGATATGAAATTTTAAAAGATTCTGCTGAGCTAAACGAAATAGCAGGATATGTGCTTTATCATCATGAAAATTGGGATGGCAGTGGTTATCCTGAAGGACTTAGTGGAGATGAAATTCCTCTTATTTCTCAGATTGTTTCCTTAACAGATGCCTGGGATGCAATGAATTCTAATCGTGCTTATAGAAAAGCTTTATCAAAAGAAAAGGCAGCTGAAGAAATAAAATTAAATAGCGGCAAGCAATTTTCTCCCAAACTTGTAAGAGTGTTTTTAGATAATATTAGATAAAGTAAATATTTGTTTCCAATATTGCTATTATAGTCTTTCAATAATGGCTGATTTCTGTTATAATAGTAAAGAAGAAAACAATTTATAGATTGTTCGAATAAAAAATTAAAAAGCCAAAAGGTGGAGACAAAATTGAGAAGAAGAGAACGCTTAACCGGTTTTTTTATCATATTTATTTTACTTGCTTTTTCTGCCTACAGTAATTCTATGAATGTAGGTGGCCGAATGGGACAGACAGATGAACAGTATACAGAGGTTAATCAGAGCAGTTATAAACAGGAAAGTGAAAATTCGGCTCAAAAGAATGATAATCAAAATCTTGAAACTTCAAATCAGAATCAAAATAATCAGATGCAGGATCAGCTTGATATTAGAGAAGATAAAAATAATTCATCATCTGAAAAGGATTCTAATTCAGAAAATATAGATACTAAAGTGAATTCTAAAAGGGAAAATGATGGAACTTTTATTCAAAATAGAGAAGAAAATAATATACCCCAGAAAAATGAAGAAGATGACAAAAAATCAGCATTTGAAAAAAGAAATAAAAAACAGTTAATTGATCGGGTTAGAGTACATAAGGTAAAAAGTGGAGAAACACTCTGGGATATAGCACACAAACACAATTTAAATATTGATTCTCTGATTGGTGCCAATAATATTAGTAATATGAACAGTATTAAACCGGGTCAGGAATTTAAAATACTGCCTGTTAAGGGGATTTTGTATCGTGTTTCACCTGGAGAAAGTTTGGATAGTATAGCCCGTAAATTTGATTTAAAAGCAGAAACTATCATGAAGGATAATAGTCTTAAAGATACCTCCAGTTTGAAAATAGATCAAAATTTAATTTTAAGAGGAGCTAAACCGGAATTTAGTTATCAGGATCGTCTGGATCAGAAATTTATGTATCCAATTAACACCCGTATAACCTCTTATTATGGGCCTCGCTGGGGTAGAATGCACGAAGGATTAGATTTTGCAGCTCCGATGGGCAGTCCAATTAGAGCGGTTAGTTCCGGACGAGTGGTTTACAGCGGCTGGGCAACCGGTTATGGTTATGTTGTGATTATACAGCATCAAAAAGGTTTAAGAACCCTTTATGCTCATAATTCAAAGCTTCTGGTCAGAGAAGGAGAATCAGTGGGTAAGGGTGAAGTTGTGGCTCGCTCAGGTAATACCGGTAATTCTACCGGTCCTCACCTGCACTTTGAAGTTCAGGTTAATGGTCGGCCCGAAAATCCTTTAGATTATATTAATAAATAAAAAAATAGCTTAACTCAAAAAACCTGTAGATTAAAATATATCTGCAGGTTTTATTATTATAATAATATCGTAATTTTACATTATAAACTGCTTATTTAACTTGACAGCTCTTTTTATATATTTTATAATTAATTCAACAAATATTTGAATAATTGTTCATATATAATAAAAAGTTGAGGTGAAAAAAATGCAAAACACAGTAGAAAATAATAATAAAAATGAAAAAGAATTTGAACTGGAAGGTTTAAATTGTTCAAATTGTGCTTTAAAAATTGAAGATCAGATAAAGGAATTAGAAGGAATGGAAGATGTTGAACTTAATTTTGCAACATCTACACTGAAAGTAGCGGCAGAAGAATCAAGATTAGAAAAAATAAAGGAAGAATTACAGCAGATTTCTGATAGAATAGAACCGGGTGTAAAAGTAAGAAATAAAGACGACAGTTCAGACAGTGATAGGGAAAATAAATCTTCACTGACACACTACCTCTGGCAGAAAAAAAATATATTTATTGGTGCTTTCTTTTTTGTTTTTGCTCTAAGTTTTGCTCACTTAAATGCCTTTGCCAATACATTTTTTAACAGTCTGGCCATACCAGCTTACATAGCAGCTTACTTTCTGATTGGATATCCTGTTTTAAAATCAGCTGTTTTAAATATTGGCCGGGGACAGATTTTTGATGAAAATTTTCTGATGGTTATAGCAACAATTGGTGCCTTTGGCATCAGGGAATATCCAGAGGCGGTTGCAGTAATGCTCTTTTACATGGTGGGAGACTTATTTCAGGAAAGAGCAGTTAATAATTCACGACGCTCAATTAGAGATCTGATGGATATTCAGGCTGAATATGCAAATTTAATTAAAGATGAAGAAATTATTAAAGTTGCTCCTAATAAATTAAAAGTTGATGATTTAATTGCTGTTAAAGCCGGAGAAAAAATACCTGTTGATGGTAAAATTGTAAGTGGAGAAACAGCACTTGAAACTTCAGCTCTGACCGGTGAATCTCTGCCTAAAGATGTGGCAGAAGGAGATCAGGTTTTAAGTGGAATGATCAATTTAAATAAATTAATTACTGTTAAGGTAACTAAAGAATATAAAGATTCTACAGTAAAGAAAATATTAGATTTGGTGGAAAATGCAAGTTCCAAAAAAGCTCCTACCGAGCAGTTTATCAGTAAATTTGCACGCTATTACACCCCTTTTGTAGTTATGACAGCATTTTTAGTTGCAGTTTTACCACCACTGATTACGGGTGCAGCTTTCAGTCAGTGGTTTTATAGAGCTTTAATCTTTCTGGTTGTTTCCTGTCCCTGTGCTCTTGTTGTTTCTATTCCACTTGGATTTTTTGGCGGGATTGGTCTGGCTTCAAAAAATGGGATTTTAGTTAAGGGTGGTAATTATCTGGAGGCCCTCAATGAGTTGGACAGCATAATTTTTGATAAAACAGGAACTTTAACTGAGGGTAATTTTAAGGTGACTGAAGTAAATATTGAAGGTAGATACAGCCGAGAAGAAATTCTGAAAATTGCAGCTGAAGCAGAACAATTTTCCAATCATCCAATAGCAAAATCAATTGTTGAGGCTGCAGGTGATTACAAAAAACACTCGGCAGATAGTAATTATCAGGAAATTTCGGGAGCAGGGATTAAAGCTGTTCTGGATAATAATCAAATTTTAGCAGGAAATGAAAGACTTATGCAGAAAAATAATATTGACTTCCAAAAAACCGAAAGTACAGGTACAGCAATTTATCTGGCTCGAAATGGAGAATTTTTGGCCTCAATTATAATTTCTGACCAGCTGAAAGAAGATGCAGCAGCAGCTGTTTCTGACTTAAAAGAGCTGGGTATTAAAAATTTAGCAATGCTGACCGGAGATAACAACTCAACTGCAGCTGAGGTGGCTTCAAAATTGGGACTGGATAACTATTATGCAGAACTTTTACCTGATCAGAAAGTAGAAAAGGTTGAGCAGCTTTTAAGTACTTCCAAAAAGCTGGCCTTTGTTGGTGATGGAATCAATGATGCCCCCGTGCTTGCCCGTTCAGACTTAGGAATTGCAATGGGAGGCCTGGGCTCAGATGCTGCAATTGAAGCAGCAGATGTAGTACTGATGACCGATGAACCTTCCAAAATAGTCACAGCTTTAAATATTGCGGCTAAAACAAAAAAACTTGTCTGGCAGAATATTATAATGGCTCTTTCAATCAAAGCAGCAGTTATGGTTTTAAGTATTTTTGGAATGGCTTCAATGTGGGCGGCCGTATTTGCAGATGTTGGAGTTGCTTTAATGGCAGTATTTAATGTGATGAGGATTTTAAAAACAGAGGATATTTAAGCTTTGATTTAAGTATCTAATTTATTAGATGATTATTTTTTCAGAAATGGAGTGAATAAGATGGCAGCAGAACTAAAAGAAAAGGTACAATGTGATATATGTGAGGTTTTTAATCCAGATAATCAGGTAGTAGAGGTGATGAAAGAAAAAACCCTAGCTGATGATGTAGTCCATGATCTGGCAGAATTATTTAAAACTATGGGAGATCCAACTCGGATAAAGATTCTTTATGCTCTTAAGGAAAGAGAATTATGTGTTTGTGACCTTTCTGAACTACTTAATATGAGTTCTTCTGCCATTTCTCATCAGCTCAGGGTTTTAAGAAATAATAAACTGGTAAAATATCGTAAAGAAGGACGCTCAGTCTATTACTCTCTTGATGATGACCATGTTATGTGTCTTTTTGGACAGGGACTTGAACATGTACTTGAAGATAAGTAAAGGGAGATTATATGAATAAGCTCAACGCAGTATTACTGGCAGGTGGAGAAAGCAGTAGATTTGGCAGTGATAAAGCCCTTCTTTCTTTTGCCGGGATGACATTAATTGAATATATTTATAATAATTTGCAGGAAAATTTTAATCGAGTAATTGTAGTCGGTTCTAAAGATAAATATTTTTTTCTGAGGGGAGCAGAAATTAGAGAGGATATTTATCAGGACAGTGGGCCTCTGGCCGGTATATATACAGGACTCTATTATTCTGAGTGCAGTTATAATTTTTTCTGCGGATGTGATATGCCTTTTTTAGATAAAAATTATTTTGATCTTTTAAAAAAAGAAAAAGCAGAAAAGCCGGCAGCAGAAATAATAGTTCCTAGATTTAAGGGCTATCTGGAACCTCTGGCAGCTATTTATAAACGTTCTCTATTAACAAAGATAAGACGTGAAATATTGGCTGAAAATCTAAAAATTAAGTCTTTTTATCAAAAGAGCAGCAAAAGAATTATTAAAGAAAAGCAGCTGGAAAGGGATTTAGATATAGATTTAGAGCGCCTCTTTTTTAATCTTAATTATCCCGAAGATAGAGAAAAAGCAGTAAATTATTTAATTGAAGGAGCCGATGAAATTGCTAAGACTGAAAAATAGGATTTATAAAAAGAATAATGGTTTATTTTTATTTTTTATGTGTATTTTATCACTAATTTTTATTTTTACTTCAACAGCAGCTGCAGATATAGAGTATGAGCAGCCGAAATATCAGACTTTTAAACTGGATAATGGCTTGGAAGTTATGGTTTTTCCGGATCATTCAATTCCTTTAATCAGATATTCAATTTATTATAATGTAGGTTCAATTGATGAAGCCGAGGGTCAGACAGGAATTTCTCATTTTTTAGAACATCTGATGTTTTTAGGAACTGAAAACCTGCCTGAAGGTGAAATTGATGATTTAATTTCTTCAGTTGGCGGTCAGCTGAATGCTGCCACCAGTTTTGATTATACCTATTATTATCATGAAGTACCATCCTCAATGTTAGAGCTGGTGATGGCTTTAGAATCAGATAGAATGCAGAACCTAAGTTTAAATGACCGGGGAATAAATAGAGAGCGAGAAGTTATCAAACAGGAAAGAAGGATGCGGACGGAAAATAATATATTCTCCAGGGGCTTTGAAGAAATAAAGGCTCATGCTTTTAAGGACAGTTATTTAGAACACAATGTTATTGGCTGGATGGAAGATATAAACAGCATTTCTAAAGCAGAATTAAAAAATTATTATCAGCGCTATTATTCACCAAATAACGCTTTAGTTGTTGTTAGCGGAGATGTTGAGGCAGAACAGGTAAAAAAATTGGCTGAAGAATATTACGCCAACTATCAGTCAGAGAATCTAAAGCGCAGAGATTTTAAACTACCAGAACAGTCTGAGGAGAAAAGCCGCAGTGTTTATTTAGATACAAATATACCTTATGCCCTGCAGCTTTATAGAATTCCTCCGGCAGATAATCTGGAAGCGGCCGCCCTAGAGATTTTCATAGATATTCTGGCCAACAATCAGAGTTCACGCTTAAAGGAAAAGCTGCAGAAAAAAGAGGGAATAATTTTAGATAGTGGTGGCTTTATGTATCCTCTCAGGACAGAATCTTTTGCTTTAATCTATTTTATTCCATCAAATCAAAATTTAGTTGAACGGGCACAGCAGGCTTTTGATAGAGAACTGCAGAAAATATTTACTGACGGAATAACAGAACAGGAATTTGAAATAGTCAAAAAACAGTATCAGAAATCTTTAATATTTTCTCAAAAAAATATTAATTCTGCTGCTTCCAATTATGCTTTAAATAAGCTGCGTTTTGACAGTACTGATCTAATAGAAGAAAAAATTGATTATATAAATAATTTAAGCAGAAAAGAGCTAATTCAAACTGCTCAAAAATATTTTGATCAAAGCCAGCGGACAAAAGGATATATTTTACCACAAAATAAAGGTGGTGCCAGCCAGTGAAAAAAATAAATAAAGTTATAATTTACACCTTAATTATAATAATTTCTTTAACCTTTAGTCTTGCTGCCCAAACTCAAAATTTTAGTCCCCAATTTTTTAGAGAACTGGCAGACCAAATTAATGAAAAACCAGAGATTGAAATACCCGATTATCAGCTTTTAGAATTGGATAATGGGATGAAGTTTTATTTAGCACAGGATAAAAGTCTGCCAATTTTTGAAATCAGGGGTTATATAGATGGCGGAAAAATTAATGAAGATCAGAACAATGCCGGCATAACTTCTCTGCTGACTGAAATTATGCTTTTAGAAACAGAAAATTATAGTGAGCAGGAGCTTTCACTTTTTAAGGAGCGTAATGCTTTATCTTTAAATCTGGGAACAGGCTCAGATCGGATTAACTTTAGAGGTGATTCCTTAAGTACTGAAAGTTCTGAGCTTTTATCTCTGCTGGCTGAAGTATTAAGACGGCCTGTATTTAAAGGCGATCATTTTGAAAGAACAGTCAGGGAATATCAGCAGCTTTACAGACAGCAGTTTTATGATGACTCTGCTCTTTTAAATATGCATTTCTTTAAAAATCTCTATGGAGAACATCCCTATGGCTATAATTATGATTACAATCTGCTTCTTGATTTTTTAAAGCAGCTGGAAGCAGAGGAACTGGAAAATTTTTATCAAAAAGTTATAAATCCAGAAGAAATTGTTATTGCTGTCAGTGGAGATTTTGAAGTTGAGGTAGTTCAGGAAAAATTAAAAAATCTTTTTTCTGACTGGGAAAATAATGAACAGAATTTAAGTAAAAAATATGTTACTGTGAATCCTGAAATTCATAATAAAATTATTGTAGTCAATAAGTCTGATGCCACTCAGGCTAATATGAGAATGGGCTATAATTTTTACAGCAGTAAATATCCGAAAAGGATTCCTTTTTTGATGGGGAATAGGATTTTTGGTAGTGGCTCATTTAATAGTCGTCTGATGGAAAATCTGCGCAGTGATAAAGGTTATGTGTATGGAACCAATGCCCAGACTCGTTATAATGATTATGGAGGAGCATATTTTGTCAATTTGAGTCTTGAACCTGAGAAAGCGCTGGCCGGTATGGAGGCAGTTGAGGAAGAAATGCTAAAAATAACTACGGCAGAAAAGCCTCTGCAGGAGAAGGAGCTCTTTGAAAATATAAATCTGTACAATGCAGTTTTCCCTAAAGCATATCAGCATCAGATAGAGGTTTTAGATGAATTAATCTATCAAAAAGAATTTTACCATAACTCAGATGATTATCTGAATGATTTCATCAAACAGTATAATGGTCTTGAGGCTGAACAGGTTCAGCAGATTTTTGCAGAAGAGCTGTATCCGGATATTTTATTTACAGTTATTGTTGGACCTAAAGAAAAGATACTGCCTCAATTTGAAGAAGCAGGGCTGGAAGTTGAGGTAATTGATAATTAGCGTTTAAAATCTTCAAACTGCTTAATTTTAGCTCTTGACAGCAGACAGTTGAATAAGATATTATAATAATGATAGCTGAATAATAAAAAAACTAAGATGAGAAGTAGTAATTTTCCTTAAAGCTGAAAGAGAACGGAATCCAGCGGCTGAAAGATTCCGGCAGCAGAAGAAAAATGAAGTCGTCTCTGAGTTTTACTGGTGAAGCATAATTTCTAATATTTTGTTGGTAATCAGTAACGGCACAGCAGTCGTTAATAAATGAGAGCTTTCTGCATAATATCTGCAGGAAGAACTAAGGTGGTACCGCGAATTTATGCTCTTTCGTCCTTAACTGGATGGAAGAGCTTTTTTCTTTTAAAGATTAATATAAATACTAACATAACAATGGAGGGAATTAATTTGGAAAACTTAGAAAAAACCTATGATCCGGCCAAAACCGAAGACAAATGGTATGAATACTGGCTGGAAAACGATTATTTTTCACCGCGCGAGAAAAGAGAAGATGAGAAGGGGACTTTTAGTATTGTAATGCCTCCCCCAAATATTACAGGTCAGCTGCATATGGGTCATGCCCTGGATAATACCCTGCAGGATATTTTAACCCGCTGGAAGAGAATGCAGGGTTACCGATCTCTGTGGCTGCCCGGAACTGACCATGCCAGCATTGCAACTGAGGTCAAGGTTGTTGATAAGATGCGGGAAGAAGGTATTGAAAAGGAGGATATGACCAGGAATGAATTTTTAGAAAAGGCCTGGGAGTGGAAAGAAGAATATGGAACCAGAATCACCAATCAGCTGAAAAAAATGGGCTCATCCTGTGACTGGTCACGGGAAAGGTTTACCCTGGACGAAGGCTGCTCAGATGCAGTTGAGGAAGTATTTATTAAATTATACGAAGAGGGTTTAATTTACCAGGGAGACTATATTGTTAACTGGTGTCCGAGCTGCCACACAACTTTAAGTGATATCGAGGTGGAACATCAGGAAACAGAGGGTAAGTTTTATCACTACAAATATCCATATAAAGACCGCGAGGGACATATTACAATCGCTACCACCAGACCGGAAACAATGCTCGGAGATACTGCAATTGCAGTTCACCCATCTGATGAGCGCTACAAAGATCTGGTTGGAGAAAAAGTAATTGTACCTCTGGTTAACCGTGAAATTGAAATTATTGCTGATGAATATGTAGATAGTGAGTTTGGAACCGGTATGGTTAAGGTTACCCCTGCTCATGATCCAAATGACTTTGAAATCGGCCGCCGCAATGATTTAGAAATTGTAACTGTAATTGATGAGAACGCTGAGATGACAGAAGCAGCTGGAGAGGCCTATGCTGGAATGGATCGTTACGAGGCTCGTAAAAAGGTAATTGAGGACCTTGATCAAGAAGATTTACTTGTTAAAATTGAAGATCATATGCACAATGTAGGAGAATGCTACCGCTGTGATACAGTAATTGAACCCTTAATTTCCAAGCAGTGGTTTGTTAAAATGCAGCCGCTGGCAGAACCGGCTATTGAGGCTGTAAAAGAGAGTGATATTAACTTTGTGCCTGACCGCTTTTCCAGGGTATATATGAACTGGATGAACAATATCCGAGACTGGTGTATTTCCCGTCAGCTCTGGTGGGGTCACCGGATTCCAGTTTATTACTGTAATGATTGTGATGAGGTAATTGTAAGTAAAGAAGAACCGGAAAGCTGTCCCAACTGCGGCAGCAGCAATCTGCGCCAGGATGAAGATGTTCTGGATACCTGGTTCTCATCTGCACTCTGGCCCTTTTCAACCTTAGGCTGGCCGGAAGATACAGATGATCTTCAGAGCTTTTATCCAACTGATGTTTTAGTAACCGGTAGAGATATTATTTTCTTCTGGGTAGCCCGAATGATCTTTATGGGACTAAAATTCCAGGATGAAAAACCATTCTCAGATATCTATATTCACGGCTTGATTCGTGATGCTCAGGGAAGGAAAATGAGTAAATCCTTAGGTAATGGAATTGATCCCCTGGATATTATAGACCAGTTTGGAGCCGATGCACTGCGCTTTACCTTAATTACTGGTAATACACCCGGTAATGATATGCGCTTTAGAGAAGAAAGACTGGAAGCGAGCCGCAACTTTGCCAATAAGATTTGGAATGCATCCCGATTTGTGCTGATGAACCTGGAGGACTTTGATCTGGATTCAGTTGATGAAGCTGATTTAAAGCCAA
The DNA here is from genome assembly GCA_046541575.1 of Halanaerobium sp. Taxonomy (GTDB): domain Bacteria; phylum Bacillota; class Halanaerobiia; order Halanaerobiales; family Halanaerobiaceae; genus Halanaerobium. Next base: position 53,720 of record JBKHDA010000004.1, read on the forward strand.
CTCTGGCTGATGACTGGATGCAGAGCCGCTTAAATAAAGTAGCTGGAGAAATTGATAATGCTCTGGAAAGATATAATTTTGGTGAAATGTCCAGTGCTTTATATGATTTTATCTGGAATGAGTTCTGTGACTGGTATATTGAACTTTTAAAAGCCAGATTATACCAGGATCAAGATCCTCAGGCAAAATTAACAGCTCAGTATTATGCGCTGAATACCTTAGAGAGCCTGCTCAGATTATTACACCCTGTAATGCCCTTTATTACAGAAGAGATCTGGCAGAAGCTGCCCGGTACCGAAGGAACTATTATGAGAGCGCAGTATCCGGAAAAAGAAGAAAGCAGTTTAAATCCTGATGCTGAAGAAAAAATGGATCTGGTAATGAATGTGATCAAAGCAGTTAGGAATATTAGAAATGAAATGAAGGTTAATCCTGGCCGCAGAATTAAAGCCCTGCTGGCTGCACCAGAGGCCAAAAGTGAGATTCTTGAAGAAGGTAGAGAATATATAGAAAACTTAGCCAGAATTAAAGAGCTGAAAATTGGTGGAGATGAGCTGGAACGGCCTGATAAAGTTTCCACTTCAATTGTCAAAGAAGTAGAGGTTATACTTCCGCTGGAGGGAATGATTGACCTTGATAAAGAAATAGAAAGAATGGAAAAAGAAATTGAAGAGATGGACTTTGAAATTGAAAGAGCAGAGGGTAAATTAAATAATGAGGGTTTTGTTAATAATGCTCCAGAAGATTTAGTTGAAGAAGAAAAACAGAAGCTCAAAGAATACAGAAAAAAGAAAGAAAAGCTAATTGCAAGGAAAAAAGAATTAGCTGAATAGCTGAGTTGTCTGGTACCGGGTACTTGGAAATATTTAACACCTGCTATAAAATGTATTGTCTAATGTGGTAGATATTTCCAATTATTTCCAAGTACCCGGTACCAATAAATTAAAGGAATTTACCTTAGAGTATAGAATTATATTAATATAATTGATAATTTTTAATTTTAAAACAACTTAAGGGGGAGGTTTAGTTAATTGCACTGCAGATTTAAAAGTTTTATTATAAAGATGAAATTAAATTTATAATTGAGGTGAAAAAAATGATTGATACAATAGGTTTACTGGAATTCACAAGAATAGCAGCGGGTATTGAAGCAAGTAATCAGATGCTTAAAGCTGCTGATGTAAAACTGCTCAGTGCCTGGTATATATGTCCCGGAAAGTATATTGTTTTAATTGCTGGTGATGTTAGTGCTGTTAAGTCTTCAGTTAGTGCAGGTGTAAAAACTGCTAAAAATCATCTTCTAAAAGAAATTGTAATACCTCAAATAAACAAAGATTTAATTGATATAATTCAAAATAAAAAAATAGAAGTAAATAAAGTTGATGCTTTAGGAATTCTTGAGTATTCAAGTATTGCTTCAGGAGTTACTGCTGCTGATGCAGCTGTAAAAGCTGCTGAAATACAGCTGCTGAAAGTGGTTCTGGGTCTGAAAACAGGGGGTAAATCTTTAATTATTTTCACAGGCAGTATTGATGCCTGCCGTCAGGGATTAAATGCCGCTGAATCAGCAAATAAAGATAATGAAAAATATTTATTAGCTAAAAAATTAATTTCTTCTCCTGAAAAAGTGCTGATTGATTCTTTAATCTAATTTTCAATATATCTAAATTTAATTTTTACCACTGTAACCTTTTAATTCCACCCAGTTTTTTGTTTTAAGCAGGGTGGAATTTTAATATTAAAAGAGGATTCAAAGCTGATATCTAGAATATATTTTATAACACGAAAATACTAAATTTTATAATAAATTGAACTTTAAGTTTACTACAAGAGATATGAGATGTTTTGGAGGGAGTGGAAATTAAAGTATGAGAGAGTTTTTAGAATTAAATCCACCAGAAAAATTCTGGCAGGAAATTAAATCGTTTTTAAAAGAAAGACCATTAAAAACAGAAAACTTAAATTTAGATAACGGCTTAGATAGAATTCTGGCAGAAGATATTTATTCTCCTGTTGATCTGCCCCCATTTAGCCGCTCTACAGTTGATGGTTATGCGGTTAAAGCTGCTGATACAGCAGGGGCTTCAGCTTCTATGCCGACCTATTTTGAGATAGCAGGCAGTATAGAAATGGGAGAAAAAACTGAACTTAAAATAAAAAGTGGAGAAGCAGCAGCTATTCCTACCGGAGGCATGCTTCCAGAAGGTGCAGATGCTGTTTTAATGATTGAAGATACAGAAAAGATTGAAGAAAACACAATTGAAAGCTTTAAATCACTGGCAGCAGGAGATAATCTGGTGCAGAAGGCAGAAGATATTGCTGAAGGTGAATTATTATTTAAAAAAGGCCATAAAATCATGGCACGTGATATAGGAGCTCTGGCTGGACTGGGAATTACAGAATTTAATGGAGCTGCCAGAGCAAAAGTTTCGGTAATTTCTACTGGAGATGAGCTGATTTCTGCTGAAGCAGAAGCAAAAGCAGGACAGATTAGAGATATAAACAGCTATTCTATAACTTCCTATTTAAATAAAATTGGTGCTGAGGCAGAAAAAGTTGGCATCATAGAAGATGAATTTGAAAGCTTAAAAAAAGCTGTCAAAAATGAGCTGGACCGGGATTTAGTTTTAATTTCCGGCGGCAGCTCAGTTGGAATTAAGGATATGACAATTGATCTGCTTAATTCTCTGGGTCAACCAGGTGTACTTTTACATGGACTGGCAATTAAGCCGGGTAAACCTACAATTTTGGCAATTATAGAGGGTACAATAGTTATTGGTCTCCCCGGGCATCCTGCATCTGCCTGGACGGTTAACAATGTTCTAGTGGCCGAAATTGTGAGGGTTTTAAATGGAGAAAAAGAGGCGGCTGAGATTGGAAGCTCAAATAATAAATATCTAATTAAAGCTGAACTGACAAGAAGCCTGGTCTCAGATAAAGGGCGAGAAGAGTACATTCCAGTTAAAATCATTAAAGAAAATGACAAATTACTGGCAGAGCCACTTCTGGGCAAATCGAGTCTAATAACTAATTTAGCCTATGGTGATGCAGTAATTAAAGTTTCTAGAACTCAGGAAGGAAAAGAAAAAGGAGAAATTGTAGAATTAAGCTTAATAGAATAGTTTTCTTATAAAGTTTTAGCTTAAATTTTTTAATACAATATTATTTTTATAAAAACTAAATTTCAAATAGCTAATGATCAAAATATTGCTAGGAAAGGAATCAGACTATGGTTAAAAAATACTTAGATAAGATATCACTGGCTGATGCTTTAAATAAATTAGAAAACAGATTCAAAAATTTAAGAACAGAGAGTGAGTTAATTAAAACTGCTGAAGCTGAAGGAAGGGTTACTGTCCGTGGAATTAAAGCCAGACGCTCGGCTCCAGATTTTTATGCTTCGGCGATGGATGGAATAGCCGTTAAAGCTCAGACAACTGCAGGAGCAAGTGAAAGAAATCCTGTTCAGCTAAAGAGGGGTAGTGATGCTCTTCCAGTAGACACAGGTGATCCTATTCCGGAAAACTTTAATGCAGTTATTAAAATTGAAGAAGTAAATCAAATTGATGAAAATACTTATTCTATAGAAAAGGGAATTCCTCCGTGGAATCATATTCGCTCTATTGGCGAAAGTGCTGTTAAAGGTAACTTATTAATTACAGCAGAACACAGGTTGAGAGATTATGATTTAGGTGCTCTGCTGGAAGCGGGTATAACAGAACTTGAGGTTTATAAAAAACCTGTGGTAACAATTATTCCAACCGGTGATGAGCTGGTTAGTGCAGAAAATGAACCCAAAAAAGGAGAGTTAATAGAATTTAATTCTCAGATGGTGAGAGCAGCTTTGAAAAAGTGGGGAGCTGAGATAAATATTACTGAAATTATTCCTGATCAGAAGAATTTGATAGAAAAAGCAATTTCTGAAGCTTTAGAGAAAAGTGAAATTCTGATTGTTTTATCAGGTTCATCAGCAGGTAGAGAAGATTATACAATCGATATTATCAGGAATAAAGGAGAAATTTTATTTCATGGTGTAAATATAATGCCCGGTAAACCTTTAATTGCAGCTGAAGTTGAATCAAAACCTGTTTTTGGTCTGCCCGGCTATCCACTTTCTGCCTGGCTTGACAATCACCTTTTTATAAGAGAATTAATTTATCAACTGCAGGGTATTCAGGCACCTGCCTTTAATCAAATTGAAGCTGAGGTGAAAAGAAAGGTGCCTTCGGATATTGGTTTAGAAGAATTTCTGCAGGTTAATTTAATCAGCGGCAGTAAGTCTGAATTTAAAGCTGTGCCCTTAAAAAGAGGTTCCTCTGCAATGGAATCAATTGTTAAAGCAGATGGAATTATGCGAATAGCAGAGAACAAAGAAGGACTGCATCCGGGTGATAGAGCACCGGTTATTCTTTTAAATGATAAGGCTAAAATAAAAAATAATCTGCTTTTAATAGGCAGCCATGATCTGAGTCTGGATTTAATTAGAAATGAAGTCCGCCAACGAAATTATAATTATGATTTAAAATTGCAGACAGTTGGCTCAATGGCCGGTTTAACAGCTCTCAGACGCGGAGAATCTCATTTAGCAGGAGCACATCTTTTGGATCCTGAAAGCGGGGAATATAATATTTCCTATTTAAAGAGATTTTTTAAAGGTCAGAAATTAGTTCTGCTCAATTTAGTCCACAGAGAACAGGGCTTATACTTAAAAAAAGGAAATCCTAAAAATATAAAAGATATTAATGATTTAAAAAGAGATGATATTAATTATATTAACCGCCAGCGCGGAGCTGGTACCAGAGTTTTATTTGATTATCTATTAGCAGAAAACGATATTGAAACAGCAGAAATTTCAGGTTATGAAAAAGAGGAGTTTACCCATATTGCAGCAGCAGCGGCTGTGGGCAGGGGCTCAGCAGATGCAGCCTTAGGTATTAGAGCAGCTGCAGAAGTAATGGATGTAGATTTTTTACCTCTTACAGAAGAAAAATATGATATAATTTTTAGAGAAGAGATCCTGGATGATCCCCGAATCAAAAATTTAATTGAGCTGATTAATCAGGAAGAAATTAAATCAGAAATTAAAAAACTTGGTGGTTATCAATGTAAGGATACAGGCAAGATAAGAATTCTGGATCTATAAACTGGAGGCCATAAAATGCAGAAACTAAATGATCAGCTTGGCAGAGAAATAGATTATTTAAGAATTTCAATAACCGACCGCTGCAATCTCCGCTGCCGTTACTGTATGCCGGCAGAGGGTGTAGATAATAAAGCTCATCAGGACATTTTAAGTTATGAAGAAATTTTAAAAATTGTTAAAACCGGAATTGAACTTGGTATTAAAAAAGTTAGAATAACCGGTGGTGAGCCCTTAGTTAGACTTGGAGTAGAAGATTTTATCAGAGATTTAAATAAATTAGATTTAAAAGATATTTCTATGACTTCAAATGCTGTACTACTTGCTGAAAAAGCAAAAAAATTAAAAGAGTCAGGTCTGGATCGGGTTAATATCAGTCTTGATTCCCTGAATAGAAAAAAATTCAAAAAAATTACACGCAGGGATAATCTCGCCCTGGTTTTAAAAGGAATAAAAGCAGCTTTAAAGGCCGGACTTGATCCAGTGAAATTAAATGTTGTGGTCATGAAAGGAATTAATGATGATGAATTATTTGACTTTGTTGAATTAAGTCGTCAAAAAAAATTAAGTATCAGATTCATAGAATATATGCCTTTAGGTGGTGAAGCAGAGGCTGAAAAATTTATCAGCAGTAGAGAAATAAAGAAATTGATTGAGCAGAGATATAAGCTGCTTCCTGCAGTTACAAAAGGAAATGGACCGGCCAATTATTTCAAGATTGAAGGAGCTGTGGGCACAATTGGATTTATTTCAGCTTTAAGCGAGCATTTCTGCAGCAGCTGTAACCGCCTGCGTTTAACTGCTGATGGAAAATTCAAACCATGTCTGGCAGGAAATCAGGAAGTGAAAATTTCCGGGATGAGCAAAAAAGAAATTGAGGCTGCTTACAGAAAAGCATTGGAGATAAAACCGGCCTGTCATAACCTAAATTTTAACAATCAAAATTTCAGCAGAAATATGTCCCAAATCGGAGGCTAAAACAAAATGAATAAAGAATTTTCTCATATAGATCAGGATGGTAGGGTAAAGATGGTAGATGTTTCGGAAAAAGAAGTAACAAAGCGAACTGCAAGAGCTGCTGGAGAAATCAAGATGAAAGCAGAAACTTTAAAAATGATTAAAGAAGGAAAGTTAAAAAAAGGGGCTGTAATTGAGACTGCAAGAATTGCAGGAATTACAGGAGCGAAAAAAACTTCTGATTTAATTCCAATGTGTCATCCACTGCTTTTAAGCAGTATCAAAGTTGATTTTAATCTGAATTTTGAAGATAAGATTAAAATTGAAGCAGAAGTAAAAAACAGCGGCCAAACCGGAGTTGAGATGGAAGCTCTGACTGCTGTCAATTTAGCAGCTCTAACAATTTATGATATGGCTAAAGCAGTTGATAAATCAATGGAAATTAATGATATTAAATTGATATATAAAGCCGGAGGAAAGAGTGGGATTTATGAGCGCAAAGAATAATAATTTTATCATAAAAACAGCAGTTTTAACAATTAGTGATAAGGGTTCCAGAGGTGAAAGGAAGGATCTGAGTGGACCTGTGATCAAAGAAATGATGGAAAAAATTGGAGCTAAAATTGTTTTTGAAGATATAATTGCTGACGAAAAAGAAGAAATAAAAGATGCTTTAATAAGAATATCTGATCAAAAAGAAGCAGATCTGATTTTGACTACAGGTGGTACAGGTTTTGCCGAAAGAGATATTACTCCGGAGGCTACTTTAGAGGTTATAGAAAAGGAAGTTCCGGGCCTACCGGAAAAAATTAGAGCTGATACAATTACTATAACTCCCCAGGCAGCTTTATCTAGAGCCAGAGCCGGAATTAGATCTAAAACTTTAATTATTAATTTCCCCGGCAGTCCTAAAGCTGTTAGGGAATGCCTTGAATCAGTTATTGAAATCATTCCTCATGGGGTGAAAATTCTTAAAGGAGAAATAACTGAACATCGTCATCATCATGATAATTAAAATAAATTTGAGAGGAGCAGCAAATGGAAGCAAAAATAAAGACAGTCTGTTTAAGTGAGGAAAAAGGAACAACTAAAAAAGTGAAAAAAGGCGATCTGATAGGAAATTTTGGCCTTAAAGGTGACGCTCATGCCGGTAAATGGCACAGACAGGGTATATTTGCAAAAGTGCTCAAAGGTGGAGAAATTAAAGCTGGAGATAAAATAGAAATTTTAAATTAATATAAAGCAGTTAATCTATTAACCAAACCTAATATTTAAAAGATTTAGCTGAGATTATATCATAAAATATAATTTAAAATTTGATTTTTCATAAACTTTCCTTTAACATTTTATTGTAAGTTCTCTAGTGATGAAAAATAATACAATGTTTTTCTGGCAATAAATAGGCTTATAAGGAGGAATACTAATGGAAATGATAGGAGTCAGTGCTTCTGCCAGTAAAGCCGGTAAGACAACTTTAATTTGTTTAATGCTGGAAGACAGCTGCCCTAAGACTGCAGTTATTAAAACATCGGTCAATAATGAACTTGATCAATATAAAGTGATTAATGACCCCAAGGTAATTAATCAGGCAGGTACTGATACAGCAAGAGTTGTTGAGCATGGAGCAGATAAAGTTATACTTTTAGAAAGCCCTGCAGCAGAGCTGCCAAGTGCTTATCAGCTGGCACGAAATCTATTAGATGATGATATAGAAAGATTATTTATTGAAGGTAATACAATTATTAATTTTTTAAATCCCGACCTTCTTTTTTATTTAGAAAATAAAGAGAAACCGGAAAAAGAATCCGCAAAAATGGTAAAAAATAGAGCCAATATTAAAATTAATACCAACACCTTACTTTCAGCCGGTAAACTGAGTGATGTTCCTTTTACTATTCAGCCGGATAAAATGACCTGTTATCAATCACATTTGTTAGCTGAGTTAATGAAATTATCAGTAGGTCAGGTTGGCAAAATTGTTAAAGAGCAGAATGTGAAAATAGTAAAATGTCAGCTGGGATTATTTTAAAATTAATATTAGTACCGGGTACCTGGTGAAATTTTCCAGGTACCCGGTACTAATTATTTTTTTGTTAAACTTGACTAAGAGTCGAAAAAGTGATAAATTTTATATAGACAAACTAAGGAAGGTGAATATTTTGCGTAGAGCAACTATAACAGGTCTGGGTAAATATCTCCCGGATAAAGTAATGACAAATCATGATTTAGAAGAAATAGTGGATACTAGTGATGAATGGATAAAGACAAGAACAGGTATAGAACAGAGAAGAATTGCTGCTGATGATCAAGCAGCATCAGATTTAGGAATTGAAGCTGCTAATGAAGCTCTAAAAGATGCTGAGCTTGATGCAGAAGAGCTGGATTTAATAATTGTGGCCACAATAACACCGGATATGATGTTTCCGGCTACTGCCTGTATAATTCAGGATAAAATTGGAGCCAAAAATGCAGCAGCCTTTGATTTAGAAGCAGGCTGCTCCGGTTTTGTTTATGGAGTAAGTGTGGCAGCTAATTTTATTGAGTCCGGAATGTATGAGCATGTAATGGTCATTGGAACTGAAGTTCTTTCAAAGATTATGAACTGGGAAGACAGAGGGACCTGTGTCTTATTTGGAGATGGTGCTGGAGCAGCAGTTTTATCTGCTGCAGATGAGGGTGGAATTCTGGCTACTGATTTAGGCTCAGATGGCTCAGGTGCAGATACTCTGTATCAGCCTGCAGGTGGCTCAAGAAATCCCGCTTCTCATGAGACAATTGATAGTGCCGGTCATTTCCTCTATATGGAAGGTACACCGGTCTTTAAATTTGCTGTTAAGACAATGGGTCAGGCTTCACTAAAAGTGCTCAAAAAAGCCGGAGTTAAAAAAGAGGATGTTAACTTGCTGGTTCCTCATCAGGCAAATACCAGAATTATTGGGGCAGCGGCAAAAAGATTGAAGCTGACTGATGATCAGGTTTATGTTAACCTGCCTGAATATGGAAATACTTCAGCAGCATCAGTACCGATTGCGCTGACAGAGGCTAAAGAAAAAGGATTATTGAATAATGGTGACAAGGTTGTTTTAGTAGCCTTTGGAGCAGGATTGACCTGGGCTTCTGCAGTCTTAGAGTGGAATGATCTTAAATAATTAAGCTTGAATATTAATTTCAGGCTTTTAAATCCTATTTTCTAAAAAAGAAAATATAAATAAGTTAAATTAGAAGATCAAGTGAAAAAAATATTAAACTGGAGGCTTTATAATGAGTGATAATTTAATTTTTATGTTCTCAGGACAGGGTTCACAGTATGTTGGTATGGGAAAAGAATTATATGAGAATTATGATGCAGCAAAAAAAGTTTTAGATGAGGCAGATCAGATACTGGATTTTGATTTAAAAGATATGATTTTTAATGGTCCGGAAGAAGATTTAAATAACACCAAAAATACACAGCCTGCAATCTATACTGTAAGTGCAATGGTTAGGGCTGTTCTTAATGAAAATGGACTCCAGGCTTCTGCAGCAGCAGGACACAGTCTGGGCGAATATTCCGCCCTTCATGCAGCAGGAGTACTGTCATTTGAAGATGGTCTTAAACTGGTCCGCCGCCGTGGAGAGTTAATGGATCAGGCAGACCCTGAAGGTAAGGGAACTATGGCAGCAGTAATTGGTCTTGCAGACGAAGAAGTAGAGGCTGTTTTAGCAGAAATTGATGGAATTGTAACAGTTGCAAACTATAATTCCCCCGGACAGGTGGTAATCTCCGGAGAGGTTGAAGCAGTTGCTGAAGCTGAAGAACTGCTGGGAGAAAGAGGAGCAAAAAAAGTAATTTCACTTTCAGTTAGTGGAGCATTTCACTCACCTTTAATGGAACCTGCTAAGGAAGAATTAAAAAATACCATTGAGGCTGTAGATTTCAATGATGCTCAGATTCCTTTAATTGCTAATGTTACTGCAGACTATGTAAAAACCAGCAGTGAAATTAAAGCTGCTCTTATAAAACAGCTGGATAATAGTGTCCGCTGGGTAGAAACCATTGAGCGTTTTAAAGAAGATGGCTATCAGGATTATGTCGAAGTTGGACCAGGCAGGGTTTTAAAAGGTCTAATGAGAAGAATTGATCGCTCACTTAATGCTTATAATGTTCAAGACGAAAAAAGCTTAAATAAGACTTTAAAAAAATTAAAATAAAGAAAAATATATTAGTTTGATTGGGAGGAGATTTATTAAATGAGTAAAAGAGTTGTAATTACAGGTGCAGGTGTTGTTCATTCTTTGGG